>CAZCQC010000211.1:0-7321 GCA_964500155.1 uncultured Rikenellaceae bacterium
AGTTCACGGTATTTGGGCAACGGCCATATTTCATCATCAACTATCAATTCAAGCTTATCAATATGCAGCCGGATCTCTTCGAGATAAGGTTTAACCTTATTTTCATAAGCCAGTGCTTTCTTATATTCATTCTCAACAACATTTGCTTTTTTCCTTTCCTCAACCATCTCAAAAACCAGGTTTTTGATCATTGTAATATGCTCTGATATTATCACTATTGCCTCTTTACTGGTTACGGCAAGTTTCTCATACTCCTCTGCCTCAAATACCTCCTTCAGTCCCTTAATGCTTTCCAGAAGAGAAGACATATATTTAATACCTGTCGGGACAATATGATTAATTGCAAGATCAGCAAGAACTCTCGATTCTATCTGGACTTTTTTGGTAAATTTTTCATATTCAACTTCCACACGGCTTTCAAGCTCTTTCTCTGTGAAAACACCTGAACCTATCAGCACATCCCTTGATCCGGCAGAAAGATACCTGCTTATCGATTCTGGAACGCTCTTAATATTCGACAATCCTCTTCTCTGAGCTTCCTTATGCCATTCCTTGGTATAGTTATCACCTTCAAAAAGGACACTTTCAGATTCGATGATGGTCTTTTTCAGAACCTGGAATATTGCTTCATCTTTGGTTCTGCCCTTCCTGATAATTGAATCTACTTCATTTTTGAATTTCCCCAGCTGACTGGCAACCGCAGCATTCAGGGCGATCATTGCAGCGCTGCAGTTGGCCGATGATCCAACAGCCCTGAATTCAAACCTGTTCCCCGTAAAGGCAAAAGGAGATGTACGGTTACGGTCAGTATTATCAAGCAGGATTTCAGGGATCTTACCGATTCCAAGCTTAAGTTCGGTTTTCTGTGCAGGAGTCATTTTCTTGTCTGTCACTTTCCTGGCAATCTCATTCAAGGTGTTGATCAGATAGGTCCCGAGAAATACAGATATAATTGCCGGTGGTGCTTCATGACCACCAAGCCTCCATGAATTGGATTCATTCATTACCGAAGCTCTGATAAGTTCATTGCTGTCATGTACGGCTTTAATCACATTTACCAGGAAAGTGAGAAACTGCAGATTTGTTTTTGGATTTTTGCCCGGTGATAAAAGATTAACACCTGTATTTGTAGCCATTGACCAGTTATTGTGCTTTCCGGAGCCGTTAATTCCGGCAAAAGGTTTTTCATGAAAAAGAACGCGGAATTTATGTTTCCTGGCAACCCGTCTCATAATGTCCATTAAAAGCTGATTATGATCTATCGCAAGGTTGACCTCCTCAAACATCGGAGCGCATTCAAACTGGTTCGGAGCAACCTCGTTATGGCGGGTTTTTACAGGTATTCCCAGCTTATGTGCCTCACATTCAAAATCTTCAATAAAACACATCACTCTCTCGGGGATTGCTCCGAAATAATGATCAGACAATTGCTGGTCCTTTGCAGACTGATGTCCCATGAGAGTTCTTTCAGCAAGAACCAAATCTGGCCGTGCATAATATAATGCTTCATCAATAAGAAAATATTCCTGCTCACATCCCAGAGTGGCTATAACCTTTCTGACGTCCTTGTCAAAGTACTGGCATATATCTGTTGCTGCCCGGTCAAGTTCCGACAATGCTTTCAGAAGAGGTGCTTTATAATCAAGTGCTTCACCTGTATAGGAAACAAAAATTGTAGGGATACAAAGGGTTGTTCCTACTATGAAGACAGGTGATGATACATCCCATGCAGTGTATCCCCTTGCTTCAAATGTGTTCCTTATTCCACCACTTGGGAAACTTGAAGCATCGGGTTCTGACTGAACAAGAACTGCTCCGGAAAAATTCTCGACAATATGACCATTATCTCCGTACTCAATGAATCCATCATGCTTCTCGGCTGTACCGTCGGTAAGCGGATGGAACCAGTGTGTATAATGTGTTGCACCTCGTTCAAGCGCCCAGACCTTGAGCCCGATTGCGACCTGATCAGCTTCCTGCCTGGTTAGAGATTTTCCTTCATCCATTGCACGTTTAATAACCTTGAATGCATCTTTCGACAGGTAATGTTCCATTTTGTGAAGATTGAAGACATCTATACCATAATATTTTGAAACATTGTTTGCCGGTGTGGTTGCCTTTATAGGGACCCTGCCAAATAATTCCTTTAATGCGCTAAATCTTAGTTCTGCCATTTTTTTAATAATTTTTCTTTGCAAAAATATCTTTTTTTTAATATTATCCCTATATTTTACATTATTTTTTATAAATATTTATGTTTTTTACATCAACACCCCTATTTCAAATGGGGTATTTGGAGTATTTCTTAACAATTTCCAGCTATTACCCCTTTTGGATTATATCCTGAGATGCATTTTGCCAGCCCGGCTATTAAACATGGAGCAAATGATTCAGAGCCATTTTTTAATAGGAAATTTGTTATATTTGTCGCCTGAATTTAAAAAGGATACATTTTCAATATAAATAAAAAGAATATTCATGTCAGCACTTCAATTTTTAAGGGAAAAAGCAGGTGTTTTGGTTGCAGGACTTATCGGGCTTTCATTATTCATATTTGTTATTAGTGATTTTTTCGGTAATGGTACCGGACAGAGATCACAACAAAGAAAATATTATGAAATCGGGAAAATCGGTGATGAATCAATTTCATACCAGAACTATGAGCAGGAGGTCCAGAACTTACTTGAGATTTATAAATTATCAGGTAATACAAATCTCGACGAATCGACAACCGAGTCATTGAGGGAACAGACCTGGCAGCAAATCATCAGACATAACATTCTCGATAATCAGTACAAGAAACTTGGGATTGGAGTCAGTGCAGAGGAGCTCGATGGATTTGTTCTTGGTGATAATCCTCACCAGATAGTACTGCAGTTGTTCACCGACCAGCAGACAGGGACCTTCAACAAATCGGCCCTTGTTAACTTTCTTAAGCAGACTGAGGTTGATGAAACGACAAAGAAATACTGGCTGTTTTTCGAAAATGAGATTGTTAACGACAGAATGAGTACAAAATACAATTCCCTGGTTTCCAAAGGACTTTTTGTGACCTCGAAACAGGCTGAATTCGACAAGAATATTGCAGCAGAGACGGTTGATTTCAGTTACATAATGAAGAATTATTCATCTGTATCTGATTCCCTGGTTAAAATTTCAGCCGGCGATATTGAAACCTATTATTCGAAACACAAGGAAAGTTTTAAGAAAACTGCTCTCAGGGATGCTGAATATGTCAACTTTGATGTAGTTCCATCTGAAGATGACATAAAGCAGGCTGAGGATTGGATAAACAAAACCAAAACGGAATTCAGCGAAGCCTCTGATCCGGTTCAGTTTATCAATCTTACGGCCGATACACGCTATGTGGGATTTTATTCTTCATTAAGCGAGGTACCTGCCCAGCTGACTGATTTTGTAAAAAAAGAGGACCTGAAAGAAATATTTGGCCCTTATAATGAGGATGGAACCCTGAAGGTGGCAAAAATACTGGATGCTGCTGACAGACCCGACTCGGTACATGTCAGGCATATTCTGCTGGCAACCGGACAGACCAGATCGCTCAGTATGGCAAAAAATCAGGCTGATAGCTTAATAAAGCTTATCAAATCCGGAACTTCATTTTCAACCCTGGCGATAACAAATTCGGATGACCAGGGATCAGCTCAACTGGGAGGAGATCTAGGCTGGTTTCCTGAGGGAAGAATGGTAGTACCATTTAATAATGCCTGTTTCTCGGCAAAAAAGGGAGATATTGTTACTGCTGAAACGACATATGGAATTCATATAATTGAAATTCTTGCACAGTCAAAGAGTTCCCGCAAGTATAATATAGGTATTGTCGACAGGAAGATAATCCCCGGTTCAATCACTAATCAGAGAGTGTACAGCGAAGCCAGCCAGTTTGCAGGAACTAATAATACATACGATAAGTTCAACCAGGCAATAGCAGAAAAGAAACTTACAAAACGTGTTGCCAACGATATCACTCCACAGCAGAAAACGCTTCCCGGGCTTGATAATCCTCGCAATCTTGTAATCTCGTTATTTCAGACAGAAAAAGGGGAAATTGTCCTGGACAACAATGATCAGGCTGTGTTCGAAGTGGGAGACAAATATGTTGTTGCTTATTGCACAAGGGTTCAGGAAGAAGGAATTGCACCAGTGAAGGATGTCGAAAATGATATCAGGTTTATTGTTTCGAAGGACAAGAAGGCTGAAATTCTTTCAGCTGAATTTGTAAAAAATAATACATCCGGAAAGACTCTCGATGAAATTGCCAGGTCTATGGGACTGGCAGTTCAGGAAGCAACTCAGATCAATTTCAGATCATATACAGTGCCGGGAGCAGGTTCGGAGCCTTCCCTGATCTCTGCCGCCTCCGCTTCAAAGCAGGGTATTGTTGCTGGTCCGGTGAAAGGTGATAATGGGGTATATATGCTTACAGTGAATAATGCCTCATCAACCGGTGACGAAGACCTTAAACTGCTTAAGGAGAGACTCACCTCCACCTATCAGATGAGAGGCAGCTATGAAGCTTATGAAGCTTTACGTAAAGCGGCAAATATAGAGGACAAAAGGTATAAATTCTATTAGCCTCCGGGTTGTTTCCCAGCCATAGTCAGGTCTGAAAAGGATCAGTCTGCTGAACCCTGTCATATCAATTCTACTATATTACTGATTATCGTATGCTTTTTTATATAATTTAGCGTCAAATTTTAATTTTTGACCTGTGAGAAAGCTACAATCAATCCTGTCGAAATACGATGCCCCACAGAAAGCCATGAGGGCGGGTATATATCCCTATTTCAGAGAAATCGAATCGGACCAGGACACTGTCGTTACGATAAATGGGCAAAAGGTCCTGATGTTTGGATCCAACAGTTACCTTGGCCTTACAAATCATCCCAAGATCAAGGAAGCGGCAAAAAAAGCAATTGATAAATATGGGACGGGGTGCGCCGGCTCGAGGTTTCTCAATGGTACGCTTGATATTCATATTAAGCTTGAAGAGAGACTTGCTGATCTTGTTGGAAAAGACGGCGCTCTTTGTTACAGTACCGGATTCCAGGTAAATCTTGGAGTTGTTTCAGCATTGACCGGGCGCAGGGATCATATTCTCCTTGATGAGCTCGACCATGCTTCAATAATAGAAGGAAGCAGGCTATCCTTCTCGAAGGTACTCAAATACGCTCATAACGATATGGCTGCCCTTGAGGCCAAATTGAAACGCTGTTCACATGATAGTATTAAGCTAATTGTAGTCGATGGGATATTCTCAATGGAAGGCGATATAGTCAGGTTACCTGAGCTTGTAAGGCTTGCAGGTAAATATGATGCAACAATAATGGTCGATGATGCCCATGCAATAGGTGTCATAGGGAAGAACGGATCAGGAACAGCTTCACATTTTAACCTGACCGATAATGTTGATCTGATTATGGGAACCTTTTCAAAATCGCTGGCATCACTTGGAGGATTTATAGCTTCAGATAAAGACACCATAAATTACATAAAACATAATTCACGTTCATTAATTTTCAGTGCAAGCATGACACCTGCATCAGCAGCTTCAGTACTGGCTGCCATTGATATAATGGTAAGTGAACCTGAAAGGATAAAGCACCTATGGGAAATAACTGAGTATGCTCTCAGGGGATTTAAAGAAATGGGATTCGATACCGGAAAGTCTGAAACACCTATTATACCGTTGTTTATCCGTGACGATATCAAATCCCTGCTTCTGACACAGGCATTGCTTGCCGACGGTGTGTTTGTCAACCCGGTGGTATCTCCTGCCGTTCCAAAGGAGGATTGCTTAATCCGATATTCCTTAATGGCAACTCATACAAAGGAGCAGGTGCAGATCTCAATTGAGAAAATTACCAGAGCAGCAAAAAAACTTAAAATATTAGGTTGATTTTAAGACATTTACACAGAGGGACGCAGAGAAGACACAGAGTTCCACAGAGCTGAATCCAGAAAGGATTTCTGTGTAACTAAAATAATATCATGGCAAAAGTTATTTTAATTACAGGGATCTCGTCAGGTTTTGGCCGCGAGATGGCTAAGCTTCTTGCAGAGGAGGGTCATTCAGTATATGGTACCGTTCGGAACGAGGGTAAAACAACCGACGGGGCCAACATTCTTAAAATGGATCTTACAGATTATGAATCAATTAACAAAGTTGTTAAAACCATTGTTGAGAACGAAGGCAGGTTAGATGTGCTGATCAACAATGCAGGTATGCATACTGGCGGACCTATCGAGACGACTCCTTCAGAAAATATAAGAGTTCAGATGGATACGAATTTTATCGGTATGGTACATCTCACAAATTCCATATTACCGGTCATGCGAAAACAAGATGGTGGTATGATCATAAATATCAGTTCGATAGGAGGATTAATGGGATTGCCTTTTCAGGCGTTCTATTCAGCAAGCAAGTTTGCAGTTGAAGGATTCAGTGAAGCCCTTAGAATGGAGGTCAGAAAATTCAATATTAAAGTTGTTGTTATAAATCCGGGTGATTTTCACACGAGCAATTCAGCAAATCGCAGGAAATTCCTTGCTCCTGGAGGACCTTATAGTGAGCAATTTGAAAAGTCGCTTTCAGTAATTGAAAAAGATGAATCGGGTGGATGGGATCCCGGAATTCTGGCAGGAAAGATCGCCGGGATAATTAAATGCAGTAATCCCCGGCAGAGGTATGTTGTTGCATCGTTAGAACAAAAGCTTGCGGTGATGCTGAAGAGGATTTTGCCCGGGAAGTGGTTTATGAGGATTCTGGCAAGTCATTATAAGATTGATTGATCTCACCCTAAATCCTTCTTCTGGTTATACACCTCACCCTAAATCCCTCTCCTTAAGTAGAGGGACTTAAATTTCAGCGATTTTAAAGCCCCTTCTCTTTCAGGAGAAGGGGTTGGGGATGAGGCACAAATTAAAAACAAGAAAGCCCCTCAGACAACTGAGGGGCTTTTTGTTAGAAGTCGGCGACTACCTACTCTCCCACAAATGCAGTACCATCGGCGCTGACGGGCTTAACTTCTCTGTTCGGAATGGGAAGAGGTGGAACCCCGCCGCTATAGTCACCTAAAGATTTTCTGACTTCTGACCTGACTTCTGTCTTCGGTCTTCCGTCTTTTCAAATATTTTAACATATTGGCAAAGAAAAATCAATAAGATCCTACCCGGAAAGTTTACGGGCAATTAGTACTGCTCGGCTTTGACGTTACCGCCTTTACACCTGCAGCCTATCAACGTCGTAGTCTTCAACGACCCTTAAAGGAGATCTCATCTTGAGACGAGCTTCGTACTT
>CAZCQC010000212.1:0-2599 GCA_964500155.1 uncultured Rikenellaceae bacterium
CTGGCTCGTCTCCGTCAGCCATCCTGTTCATCTCAAGAAGACTTTTCATTTTAATTCCATATTTCTGCGAAATAGAATGTAAAGTCTCTCCTTTAGCCGCAGTATGAAATTCAAGTCCGGCATCAGACTTCTCCCGTTTTGGTTCAAGATATAACATCTGACCGGGAACAGGGGTGAAGTTGTCGTTCAGATCATTATATCTGGATAGTTCCCATTTCAGAAGCTGGAATTCATTTTCGAGTTTCTCCCTGGTATCCCCATCCTTGACAATAATATACTGAATTCTGTTATTCTCCAGTATACGCGGGGCTCTTGCCATGACATCGCCAAAAGTAATAGTCTCTCCCTGAACCCTTGAAGTTTCGTCATTAGCAGTTTTTGGTGGAACAATAGTCTCTTTTACCGGAATCTTCTCCTGAGGTTTATTAATAGATGATGTATATCCCCTGTCAAAGTCGTAAAGCTTATTTTCCTCAATTTTTCTTATCAGCAGGTTTGCATATTCAGGATTTGTGGCATAACCTGCTTTTTTCAACCCTCTTGCCCAGGCTTTATAGTCGAACGGATCAAGATCAAAAAGAAAACGATAACGGGAGCCCGACTTCAGAAAATCGGAATGATCATAAAATGAATCCTCCGCCCTTCTGTACTTCCTGAAACATTCATTACGGTTGTCATCGTGCTGTCTTATAGTCTGACCATTCCAGTCACTATGGCATTTTATACCGAAATGGTTATTCCCAATTCTTGCCAGCGAACTCCGGCCGAAATCCGATTCAAGCATACCCTGGGCAAGGGTAATGCTTGCCGGTACCCCTGTTCTTTTCATCTCACTCACAGCCAGATCCTTGTAATTACTAATATAATTAACTGCGGAACCGTTTATATTAACAGGTGCCATCACCGGTTTTGAAACCCTGCAGGAGTTGAGGCCCGCTATAATCAGAATACTTAAATAAAGACCTGTTTTGCTTATCACTTTCTTCACATTTCCGGTAAAAGTAGGAAAAACAAAGCGAAGTGCCTAAAGTGATCTAGATCACTCCAGGCACTCCAAACTCAATTCTTTTGCTAACTTTGTAACATAAACTGGATAAGAGAGTTATGTCTAGAATTATAAATATCTCATTTTCTTACAAAGAATATGAGAGAGCTGAAGAGCTCAGTGCTGAAGATCAGGAACTTATTTTAGCAGCCAGAGAGGCCGCCAAACTGGCATATGCACCCTACTCGAGATTCATGGTCGGAGCAGCAATAAGACTTGAATCGGGAAGGATTGTCCATGGATCGAATGTTGAAAACGCTGCCTTCCCTTCAGGCATTTGTGCCGAAAGGACCGCAATTGCAGGAGCTGTTTCCAACTACCCTGACGACAAGCCTGTAGCCCTCGCGATTGCAGCTATTACTGATGGTGGACTACCTGCTGAATCTGTATCACCATGCGGAAATTGCCGTCAGGTAATAGCTGAGGAGGAGGGAAGAACAGGCAGACAGATAAGAATAATTCTTTCCGGAAAAAATAAAATCCAGGTAATTGATGGTGTCGGCCCGCTCTTACCATTACAGTTCAGCAGGGATAGCCTCAGTGTATATCGTTCCTGATTATCAGCTGGAAACCGGCTCCATGTATATTTTTAATATTCAGTCGGGGATCCTCAGACAAGAACTTTCTAAGCTTAGTGACATAAACGTCCATACTTCTGGCAGTAAAGTAATCATCTGATCCCCATATCTTTTTCAGGGCCATTTCCCTGCTTATCAATTCATTAGGATTAATTGCCAAAAGTTCAAGCAACTGGGCTTCCTTTGGCGAAAGTTTCTTTTCGTCTTCACCACAGGTAAGTGTCCGGAGTCTTGCATTAAAGACGAATTTCCCAATTTCGAAAATATCTCTTGTTCCCGTCTGAAAATCCCGTCTGGAAAGAATAGCCCGTATTTTCGCTAAAAGAATTTCAGTGTCAAACGGTTTAGTCACATAATCATCCCCACCTGACCCATACCCTCTAAGAACATCTTCCTTTAGCTTCTTTGCTGTAAGAAAGATAATCGGGACAAGATTATTTATCTTTCTTATTTCCCCGGCAATTGTAAAGCCATCTACATGCGGAAGCATTACATCAAGTATACAAACATCAAAGGCACCCTTTCTGAAATGATCAACTGCATATTTCCCATCATCAACCCAGTCCACCTGATAGTCATTCAATTCAAGATATGATTTAAGGACTGAGCCAAAACTCAAATCATCTTCAACAAGAAAAATTTTGGGGGATTTCATATTATTTTTAATTTTCCCAGTTAAAAGGCAGAAAAATATCGAATCTGCTTCCTTTTCCAGGTTCACTTGTTACAGTTACATTTCCTTTATGGGCATCGATTATGGCTCTCACATAATTAAGTCCAAGCCCGAATCCCTTCACATCATGAACATTACCTCTGCTCTGCCTGTAAAACCTTTCAAAAATCTTGCTTTGTACACTTTTTGTCATCCCGATACCTTTGTCCTCAACAGATAAGATAATCCCCCGTTCATTGTTCTTTGTTTCCACGGTTAAGTCAGGAGACTCAGGAGAATATTTTAGTGCATTATCCAGCAGAT
>CAZCQC010000213.1:0-2786 GCA_964500155.1 uncultured Rikenellaceae bacterium
CGGTCATATTGTACAGTATCAGATTGAGGAGTACTTAAAAGGGAAGAACCTCAGCAGTGAGATCGACCGCATGTTCTGCCAGGGGCGTCTGACTCCTCAGCAATGGATGATGGGAGCTGTGGGTCAAAAGATCTCCGCTCAGCCAATTTTAAATGCTTTGGATGAAGTTCTTAAATAACAAGTTTTCTCTGCGTCAATCTGCGATATCTGCGGGAAAATTAGTTTTAATCTCCCGCTGATTACGCAGATCTTCGCTGATTAAAATGAGATTATTATACTATAAACTAACAGATTATGAAAATAAAGATCGTGGATTACCCTGCATTTAACAAGGAATGGGACAGGAAAGAAACAGAGGACAAAACAAAGAAGATCCTTAAAAAGATCGGAACCCTGCAAAACAAGATGTATGCCCAAAATAAATTCAGTTTACTGTTGGTGCTCCAGGGAATAGATGCTTCAGGCAAGGATGGAGTCACAAAAGGACTATTGAAATACTGCAATCCGCTTGGTATTAAAATTCATAGCTTTAAAAAGCCGAGCGAAGAAGAATATGCTCATGATTTCCTTTGGAGAGTCCATCAGGTCGTTCCCCGCAAAGGGGAGATGAAGATCTTTATCCGGTCGCATTATGAAGATATTCTGGTGCCGTCTGTCGAAAAATTCATCCCTGCCGGGGTAATCGAAAAACGTTATAAGGTTATAAATGATTTCGAAAAACTCATTGAGAATAATGATACAGTAATTTTGAAATTCTTTATGAATGTTTCAAAAGAGGCCCAGAAAGAAAGGCTTATGGAGAGGATCGACCTGAAAGAGAAACACTGGAAACACAAGGATGGAGACTGGGATACACGCGAAAAATGGGATCAGTACATGGAAGTCTACGAAAAGATTTTAAATACCTGCAACACGATTCCATGGCATATAGTGCCGTCCGATAAGAACTGGCAGAAGCTTCATGCAGTAGCCGGAGTGGTTCTAAAGACTCTTGAGGATCTCGATCTCAAATGGCCTGAACTTGTAACAGAAAAATTCAAAACAACAAAATAAGATACAGGTTAATACCCCCCATCCCCCGCCAGCTGGCGGGGGGTTAAAATCCAGTTAATGATTTGTAACCCCCCTTGGGGGGCAGGGGGTTAAACTCTCCGTGTAACTCCAAAATAACTCAGTGAAACTCCGTGGTAAAATTTTTCATTTATAATAATAAAACCTAAAACTATGTTCCGAAAACTATTTTTCCCAGTATTATTTCTTTTTGCAACATGCGTTAATGCTCAAACAGTTTATACTCCGTCACCCGAAAACCTTCAGGCCCGGCAATGGTTCCAGGATTCTAAATTCGGAATGTTTATTCACTGGGGTGTCTATAGCGTTCTTGGTGATGGTGAATGGGTCATGAATAACCAGAGAATTGATAGGCAGACATATCAAAAACTGCCTGCATTCTTCAATCCGATAAGCTTCGATCCGAAAGAATGGGTTACCCTTGCAAAAGCTGCAGGCATGAAATATATCACAATAACCAGCAAGCACCACGATGGTTTTGCAATGTGGGACTCAAAGCTTACCGACTGGGACATTGTTGACCGTACCCCTTACGGAAAGGATGTTCTGAAGGTGCTTGCCGGGGAGTGCAAAAGGCAGGGAATAAAACTATTTTTCTACCATTCGCACCTTGACTGGTTCCAGGAGAACTATTTTCCAAGGGGAAATACAGGGCAGACTTCAGGACGGCCTGAGAAAGGCGACTGGTACAAATATCTTGATTATATGGACGGACAACTTACCGAACTCCTGACAAATTATGGCGAGATCGGAGGTATCTGGTTTGACGGTCACTGGGATAAAAAAGATGCCGACTGGAGACTCGAAAAAACTTATAAACTTATACACAGCCTCCAGCCTGCAGCTCTGGTTGGTAATAATCACCATCTTGCCCCTTTTACCGGAGAGGACTTCCAGATGTTCGAGAAAGATCTGCCCGGACAGCAAACAACCGGATTCAATCCTGAGCAGAAGATCGGTGAACTACCGTTTGAAACATGTGAAACCATGAATAATTCATGGGGATTCAATCTTCAGGATCAAAGTTACAAATCGACCAAAAACCTGATCAGATATCTTGTAAAAGCTGCAGGGTATAATTCTAATTTCCTGCTGAATATCGGCCCGATGCCAAACGGAAAAATCCAGCCTGAATTTGTGAATACATTGAAAGAGGTTGGAACATGGATGGAGAAATACGGCGAGACCATCTATGGAACCCGTGGCGGTCCGGTCAGTCCAAGGACCTGGGGTGTTATGACACAGAAGGCAAATAAAGTATATGTTCATTTACTCAGCCCCGAGGACAATAATCTTCTGATCCCGGATTTTGGGAAAAAAGTGAAGAGCATCACACTATTCAATTCCGGAGCCAAAATAAAATTCAGGCAGGATGCATTTGGAATTACAATTGCAATACCAACTGAAGTTCTTGATGAGACAGATACGGTGCTTGTAATGGAATTATAACCCCTAAAATCATCCTGTAACCCCCAAACCCCCTGAAGGGGGCTCAAGAGGTAAATCCCCCTTTGAAGAGCCTGCCCCGCTTCGGCGGGGGGGCGGGGGGATGTAAGAAACTATAATAATCATCCCCCTACCCCCCTCTAGGGGGGAATAAGCAAGCTTATTTCAGAAATACCTCCACCACCACAATCTCAACCGGCGGCTTCAGAACCGGCAGCTGCAGGTTAATATCATTTTTTGTTTCGTTGCTTCCTGTGGTGAACCGTATC
>CAZCQC010000214.1:0-2581 GCA_964500155.1 uncultured Rikenellaceae bacterium
CAGGGCTTTTCTGTGTCATGGTATTCAGCTGGAAGTTTCTGCTAAATATACCTGATCACCAGAAATCAAATGCTTTATCGGCATTTCCGGAATTCTTAATGCAACGAACCGAAAACCCGTTTTTCTTTTCTACCGGATAAAGAGCCAGATCTCCCCTTGATGAATATAATGCCCCGCACCAACTTGTAACATCATCATCATCAACATTGGTCCAGAAGTAGGCGGTAGTGCCTATATATTCCATTGCCCTGTCACCGCTGCGACCACTTGGGAGGGCGGTAAAACCACTTGAATTTGTGGCTCCGGTATTTGGATTTTTCCATGAAGATGTTCCTTCCTGTTTCAATTTACCTCCTGCCTCCCCATCACCTCCAAGACCGTTAGATAAATACCACCAGTTCTGCATGGATGGCAGGTGCCATCCATCAGGGCAGGCCTTGGTAGCCGCTTCCCAGGTGTATAGGTAACCATGAGTCTTTACATAGTCGCTGATATCTTCATAAACTGACCATCCGTCTGAAGTCTTAAAAGCAAGGTTTTCTCCCATCCATACCTGATCGTTGATTTTAACTGTTTTGTAAACCTTACCGTCTCTGGCATCTGTAAAAGAGCCTTTTTCCTGGCAATATGTATAAGAATAAATACCAGCAAAGAGAAAAGATAATGTAATCAAAAATTTGGATCTTCTAATCATCCTCAAATGGGTTAATTAATCATAGTAATGTCTAATATTTTTGATCAGTCCTGTACCGGATAAAAAAATTTATCCGTTTAGTACCCAACCCTTGCGATATTCCTTGGTCAGGAAAGCATTCGCCGCTGAATCATTTGTTACCATGCCTGCAACAGGATCATATTGTAATTCCTTACCTGCCTGATGTGCTGCAAGACCGAGCATTAATGTCTCAATCATACGTCCTGCGTAATCAAAATCACAGTCTGTCTTAAGGTTCCCCTTACATGCATTGAACCATTGTTGTACGAAACCTCCCATTGGAGGTGCAACCTGATTGCTTGCAGGTGATTTATAGTAAGTCATATCTGCACCGCTACGCTCCGGGAGAAGCATACGTGTGGTAAAGTCAGCTATAAGAGTTCCCTTGGTGCCTTTGAACATTGCACCATGACCAATTTTCAGAATATCAATGGCAGGATTCGGAGAGGCCGGGCTTAACTTACCCTGGTACCATTCAACAGTAATTGGTCCACGCCAGTTGTTTGCAGGGAAATTAAACTTCGTATGAAGGTTCGATGACACAACCTCAGGATTGAAAGGGTCTCCTTCTGCCCAGGCACTTGTAGGTTGTCCTGCATCTATTGCATTCCAGGCAAGGTCCATTGTATGGCTGCCCATGTCTCCTATCTGCCAGCTGCCGAAATCATGGTACATATTCCACAACAAACAACCTGCTCCCGGTCTTGCGCCGAAATAGCCCGGATTAAAAGGATGCATCTGAACCGGACCGACCCATTGTTCCCAGTCAATGTCCTTCGGGGCAGGTCCTGCAGCAGGAAGATAGGCGGTCTTATCATGAGTACGGTTGCCCCATGTAATTACCTCTTTCAGTTCGCCAACAGCTCCGCCCCGGACCAATTCCGCTACGCGGTCAAAATTTTCATTTGCATGTCGCTGTGTTCCATGCTGGGTGGCCAGCTTATCCTTGTTTGCAAGATACACCTTCCGCACCTCACGTGCTTCGGTAACGCATTCACCAACAGGTTTTTCGCAGTAGACATGCTTTCCGCGGTTCATAGCCCAAATGCTGATAAATGCATGGTGATGATCGGGTGCGCAAATAAATACAGCATCAATATCCTTTTGGTCAAGACACTTTCGCCAGTCGGTATACTGCCTGGCATTAGGATATTGCTTAGCTGCAAGCGCCATATTACCGGCATGTACATCACATATGGCAACCACGTTTTCGCTCTCCAGCGCTCCATAATGCTGGCTGCCTCGACCATGAGCACCGATCAATGCGATATTCAATTTATCACTTGGACTTTTTCCTGAAAGGATACCTCCGGGAAGGATAATAAGACCGGCACCTGTAGCGGCGACCGATTTAACAAAATTTCGTCTTTTCATGATGATCAGGTTAATGATTTAATTTCGTATGCGAGTTTATTTTTGTATTGCCTGTTCTACGGTTCCGGAAAGAACAGAATCAGGATTATTAATATCTTAAAGATAAGGAGGTTTTTGACATTTCAAAAGATCTTTAATGGGGTTTTTATATTTTATAATACTCTAGACCTCTTTAGGATACACAGGCTTCAATTAACTGAAATTTTTAATGAGGCCTCCTTCAGTCCCTCAGCGGTGGCACTGATGTATATTTTCCCGGGAGTTGCTTTGGGTCTCAGAATAACCAGGCAGATTCCCTGATAAGCCTTTTTCTTTGGTTGCTGAAAGCCAGACATATCCGCGGGATTGCCACTCCCTACACCTGCTATCCCACCATTGCCGCTTACCTCAAAGTTTACCAAAATATCATCTGCATCAGGAACAATGTTCCCTTCAGAATCAATTATTTCTGCCCTGATAAATGAGAGGTCGTTACGATCTGCTTTGATCCTT
>CAZCQC010000215.1:0-13590 GCA_964500155.1 uncultured Rikenellaceae bacterium
CATAATGCAACGCATTCAACTTCAGGATTCTTCAGGAATGATGCCAGATCGCTGTATCCCTGGCTTCGTGCTCCAATGAGTCCCACATGTATCTTGTCATTAGGACCAACCTTCATTCTTCTGGCTTCTGAAAAAACATCGGCCGGGAGTACTGATCCAGCAGCGATTACCGATGCTGTCTTAATAAAATTTCTGCGCGATGAATTCATAATTGTGAAATTTTAATGATATGTGTGCCAAGGTAATATTTTCTTTATAGAGCATCAAGATTTATCATATTAAAATTCTTTAACCTCAAAGGACTCAAAGTGTATTGCCGAGGAACTCAAATGAACGAACTGATTTGTGATTAAAGCATATATTTCCTAAATTTACTTTTTATCTTCCTGCTGGTAAAGAGTACTATATTATATTGAAAATTGAAAAAATATGGACTAAAGTCCTGGAATGCTTGTTTGTCCTTAACCACGACCTTAAGGTCTTGGTTTATGCACCAATGGGATATGGGCTTTAGCCCTTAAGTGTTTAAATAATAATTCAATGCATCCATATAATTCTTAACAAATATAAAAATGAATAACCTTAAGTCTGTTTCAATCCTGTTCATAGCAGGACTTTTATTTGCAGGTCTCAATGCACAAAACATTAAGCTTAATGACCCAATCCCCCCTGATCCGGGAATTAAAATCGGCAAGCTCGAAAACGGGCTAACCTACTACATAAAGCAGAATAAGAAACCCGAGCAGAGAATTGAATTACGGCTGGCCATTAATGCCGGTTCAGTTTGTGAGACTGACGGACAGCAGGGTCTTGCTCACTTTGTTGAGCATATGTGCTTTAACGGTACCAAAAATTTTCCCAGTAACAGGATGATAGATATGCTTGAGGAAATGGGAGTAAAGTTCGGTGCTGAACTTAATGCATTTACAAGCTTTGATCAGACTATATATATGCTTAAAATTCCGGCTGATAAAGAAGAGTGGATCAACAGGGGGTTCCAGGTTCTGGAAGACTGGGCTCATCAGGTGACCCTCGATGACGTTGAAATTGACAAGGAAAGGGGAGTTATTGTTGAGGAATGGAGGCTCGGACTGGGTGCAGATGACAGAATGCAGTCAAAATATATTCCTGTTTTGCTGAAGGGTTCCAGATACTCTGAGAGGCTCCCAATTGGAAAGATAGATGTGATAAAGAGTTTTCCATATGATACCTTACGCAGTTTCTATAAAACTTGGTATCGTCCTGATCTGATGGCTGTAGCTGTTGTCGGGGATATTGACCCCGGGGTTGCCGAACAAAAAGTGAAAGAGTATTTCGGAAGGATATCCAGAGTGGTCAACCCAAAAACCAGAGTCGAATTTCCTATTCCGGACAACAACGACCCGTTGATAAGTGTTGTTACCGATAAGGAGGCGACAGACTATTCAGCGGTAATTTTCTATAAGCATCCCAAATCTGACAAAGGTCTCTATGGCGATTATCGCGACCAGATAATGCAAACCTTATATACAGGTATGCTGAACAAACGTCTCCGGGAGATATCACTGAAACCCGAGTCCCCATTCTTAGGTTCCGGATCAGGATATGGTTCATTCATCGGCAGGAGTGTTGACGCTTATCAGCTTATGGTAAGCGCAAAGGAGAATCAGATAGAGAAGAGCCTTGAGGTTGTTCTTACTGAGAACGAGAGGGTACGTCGGTTTGGATTTCTGGCATCTGAACTTGACCGTGAAAAGAAAGATATGCTTTCAATGATGGAAAAAATGGCAAAGGAGGCTGATAAGACCGAATCCGCATCATATGCAGATGAATACCTCCGGAATTTCCTGGAAAAAGAACCGATACCGGGTATTCAGAAAGAGTATGAGATAACGAGGGATTTCCTTCCGGGAATAACCCTTGATGAGATCAACCAGATCGGAAAAGAGTGGATCTCAGATAACAATATTGTCTCCCTGATTACCGCACAGGAGAAGGAAGGGATAAAAGTACCGACTGAATCACAGGTCCTTGATATAATCAAATCCATCAAGGAATTGAAGATCGAGGCTTATTCCGAAAAAGTCTCTGATGCACCTCTTTTGTCAATACCGCCTTCACCGGTTCCGGTAACAAAAAGATCTGAGAACAGCCAGTTTGGCTTTACTGAGCTAAGCTTTGGAAATGGGGTTCGCATGATCCTTAAGCCTACTGAATTCAAAAATGATGAAATACTGATCTCAGCCTACAGTCCGGGAGGTACTTCACTCTACCCCGATAATGATATTATGTCAGCGATGCTGGCTTCAACCATTGTCACGCAAAGCGGAGTTGGGAATTATGATTATACGGGACTCCAGAAAAAATTGTCGGGAAATACAGCAAAACTTACGCCATATGTCAGTGATCTGAGAGAAGGGATCAACGGCAGCTGTTCACCTAAGGATCTTGAGACCATGCTGCAGCTGAATCTTCTTTATTTCACCGAAGCCCGGAAAGACGAAAGTGCTTTCAATGCATATATCTCACGAATGAGAAACATGATCAAACCTCTGAGGGCAAATCCGCAGATAATCTTCTCGGATACTTTATCAAAGATTGTCACTATGAACTCACCAAGAGAAATCTCAATTCCTACGGAAGCCCAGTTTGACCAGGTGAATCTCGACAGGCTTATGGTTATTTTCAAGGATCGTTTTGCAGATGCAAGCGATTTTACATATTTTATGGTTGGAAACTTTAAAGTTCAGGAAGTTATCCCAATGCTGGAAAAATATATCGGAGGTCTGCCTTCAACCGGAAGAAAAGAGACCTGGAGAGATGTGGAACCCGGATTTCCCAAAGGGAAGGTGGTTGTTGATGTCCCCAAAAACTCTGAACCCCAAAGCATGGTGGCCATGGTATGGAAAGGCGATTTCAAATGGAAGGATAAAACCCGGCAGGGGTTCACGATGCTGATGAATATCCTCTCGATAAAGCTCAGGGAATCAATGCGTGAAGAGCAAAGCGGAGTATATGGGGTCAGCTTCAGCGGGAATTCTGTAAAATTTCCGGAGCCGACATACACGATTACCTCTTCATGGGGGTGCAATCCGGATAGTATCACAAAGCTTTCACAGATTGTGCTTGGAGAGATGGCAAAAATAATGAAAAACGGACCTGCTACGGAAGATCTGAATAAAGTGAAAGAGACTCTGATAAGGGAACGTGAAACAAAACTGAAAGAGAATAATTTCTGGATTACTTACCTTCAGGGCTTATATCTTAACGACGACCGACTGATGACACTTGATGAATACAAAACATTTGTCAACTCCTTTACAACCATGGATATAAAGAAGATTGCTGGTAAATATCTTGATACGGAAAACTATGTAAAGGTGGCATTAACACCTGTACCAAAAACCGAATGAATCGCCCTTAAAACTTATAAGCCTCACCCCCTAAATCCCCCTCTCCTGAATGAGAGGTGGACTTAAAGGCAGATTTCTAAGCCCCTCCCGCTTAAGGGGAGGGGTTTGGGGAGAGGCCGATTTATTGTGGGGAGGTTGGGGGGGTTAAAACAACCCATGTAACTCCGCATCTATCTTGTTGATCACTTCAGCGAGATGGTCATTGTTATTCGGGAAATTATAATGATCAGCTTCTATTATCAGCATTTTCCCAAGCTTATATGACTGGATCCAGGCTTCATACCTCTCATTCAGCCTCTTGAGATAATCAATACGGATAGAACTCTCATATTCCCGTCCTCTTTTTTGTATCTGGTTCACCAGTGTCGGCACCGAGGCCCTCAGGTATAGCAGAAGATCAGGAGGCTGGATCAGGGAACTCATCATATTGAAAAGAGAAGTGTAATTGTCGAAGTCACGTGTTGACATCAGACCCATCGAATGGAGGTTGGGTGCGAAAATATAGGCATCCTCATAGATGGTCCTGTCCTGGACTATTGTTTTGTCCGATTTTCTTATTTCAAGAACCTGGCTGAAACGGGAGTTAAGAAAGTAAATCTGCAGGTTAAACGACCAGCGCTGCATATCTTCATAAAAATCCCCGAGGTAGGGATTATCATCAACATCCTCATAATGAGGGGTCCATCCGTAATGTTTGGCAAGAAGTCCTGCCAGGGTTGTCTTTCCTGATCCTATATTACCTGCGATAGCTATGTGCATTGTTTAGAATATTACTTTTTACAGATCATAAAATTACTAAAAATCCATAAAGTTCTTCAATGAACTCCCGGGTATTTGAAAGTCTTGGAACCTTGTTTTGCCCGCCCAGTTTGTTTTTGGACTTAAGCCACCTGTTAAATGTTCCTGGAGGCACGCTTCTTACTATCGGCTTCACAAGGTTAATATCCTTGTGACGTTTGGCTTCATAATCAGAATTGATCGACTTAAGGGTATCATCCAGTACGATGGTGAACATATTTATGTCATCGGGCGCTTTTTCAAATTCAATGATCCACTCATGTGTTCCCTTTGATGCTTCTCCCATATAAACGGGGCCTGCGGTGTATTCGGAAATGATCGCCCCTGTTACCCTGCATGCATTTTCGAGTGCTTTATCTGCATTTTCGACTATTAATTCTTCCCCGAAAGCATTTATAAAGTTCCTTGTCCTCCCCGAGATACGAAATCTGTAAGGGGTGGTACTTGTAAATACTATTGTATCACCAATAATATACCTCCATAAACCTCCGTTTGTCGAAATTACAATTGCGTAATTCACTCCTTTCTCAACTTCGTTAAGCGATAAAGCGTCAGGAGAGTCAGAACCCAGCTTGTCGGAGGGGATGAATTCATAAAAAATACCGTAGTCGAGCATAAGAAGCATGTCAGATCTTTCCGGATCATCCTGGATACCGAAAAAGCCTTCGGACGCATTATACGTTTCCATATAGTGCATCTGATTGCCTGGGATAAGCCTTTTATAAATTTCACGGTAAGGAGTAAAACTTATACCGCCATGAAAGAATACCTCAAGGTTTGGCCAGACATCCAGCAGGTTTGTTTTTCCCGTATAGGTGAGGACATTTTTTATAAGTGTGAGATACCAGGAGGGTACTCCTGTAAAGCTTGTGACATTCTGCTTCACAGTTATTTTTGTGATAAGTTCAAGCTTCTCCTCAAAGTCATCAATAAGCGCGATTTTTTGTGACGGAGTTCTTATGGTTTCTATATAAAATGGGGCATTCCGGATTAGCAATGCTGAGAGATCACCATAGATTGATTTGTTACTGTGCTGGTTTATTCTGGTGCTGCCTCCGAGTGTAAGCGCTTTGCCCGAGAAGATTCTGGTTTCCGGATTATTAAACGAATAGATGGCAAGAATATCTTTAGCTGCCTTGTAATGGCAGTCAACCAGTGATTCCTTGCTTATTGGGATGAATTTGCTCCTGGTGGCGGTTGTTCCTGAGGATTTTGCGAACCATTTGATATTTCCGGGCCATGTCAGATTGCTTTCTCCATTGCGAAGTCTTTCAATGTAGGGGAGGTATTCCTCATATGACCTTATGGGGATACGCGATTGATAATCCTTTACAGAGCGGATTGAAGAATAATCATATTTTCTGCCCCATTCAGTAGTTGCTGCAATTGCAATAATACCTGAAAGTGTATTATGCTGAGTTTCGACAGGATATTTTTTAAAATGATCTATCTGGTCAATACGCTTTGCATAAAACCGCCTGATGATTGAAGGTATGACAGCCATTGGAAAAGCACCTGTTTAAGGCTTAAAGATATGGAAAAATATTCCAGGGCCTGTTTATTGATCAGGTGAAAATCACTTTCAGGATATCAAGTGAATTTATTTTTTTTAGTCCGGGAAGATGGATGCTGAAGTACCTGATAAGCGTTTCGAGCACTTCATTCCTGAGAGACCCTGTCAGAGGAATGCTTCCCATACTATCAAATGACAGCTTGAAGAATTCAGCCAGTATATCTGAAACCTGAGGGCCGGCATAAGCCGAATTAACTGGCGGCAGGCTGACAAAAGTTCCATTGGTAAGGTCAAAATACTTTTTCTCACGATCATCCCTTATTCCCGGTTCGAAACCAAGGAAACTGCTGAGCCCTATCAGAAAAGCTATATGGAAATTTGCAAAGCCGGAGTCACATTTATCAAGATATCTGATTGAATCTTCAATATAACCGAACAATTGAGGATTAGGACTCTCCTCCTTTAACACCGAAGTAAGTATTTCTGCCAGGAACACAGCAATACAGCTCTTTCTGACATCGGCATAGATCTCTGCAGGCGAATATGATACAGTAAATTCTTTCAGCATCTGTACCCCACGCACTTCGCGGTAGTAAAATATAAGGTCAAGGATAAACATTGGCTGGAACAGGACATTGTGCTTTCCTGAATTCCTGCTTCTCATTCCTTTTATCATTATTGAAACCCTGCCGAAGTCGCGTGTGTAAACCTGTACAATTACGCCCGAGTCGGTATATTTAATCTGGTGCAGTATTATGCCTTTTGTTTTGTGAAGCATTACGGCCGATGATTTGCTCAAATATAAAATTATTATATTTACCTGTCAATCAACTGCACAATGATCTCAACAAATAATGATGAACTTATAAAACGCATTGCAAAACTTGCAAGGCAGAATAAGGAGCTGGAGGAACAGCTGAAAATACTGGTTAAACAGAACGAGGCGCTTGCAGATGAAAATGAAAATTTCAAGGCTCATTCCCGGGAAATACCGATGGGAGAAGAGAAATCACTGAAATTCAACATGGCGACGGTTTTGTTCGCCGATATTCATAGCGTGTCGTTATTAACTGAAGGGATGGATTCTGTTTCGGTGATGGATGAACTCGATGAGATCTTTTTTGAGTTTGAATCAATTGCGGAAAGATATAAAATTGAAAAAATAAAAACCATCGGCGACACATTCATGTGTGCGGGAGGGATCCCTGTAAAGAATATAACAAACCCGATAGATGTCGTGATGGCTGCAATGGAAATGCGTAATTATATCGATAAATTTGAACACGAAAAAAGAGGAAACAGGGAAAAGATATGGGATTTAAAGATAGGGATACACACCGGCCCTGTCACAGCATCTACTTCCGGCAAAAAGAAAATAAACTACGATATAAAGGGAGATACGGTTCATAATGCGAGCCGACTGAAGGCTCTTTCAGAAAAAGGATCCATTCTGATCTCAGTGATGACCTATGAATTAGTAAAGGAATTTTTCGACTGTGATTATTATGGCAAACTTCCGGTGAAATATAAGGGTGATCTACAGATTTACCGCGTTAAAGGATTAAAATCTGAATTTTCGATCGACAGCAAGGGAGTAAATCCAAACGGAGCGTTCAGGATAAAATTCGGATTGATTCAATTTACTGACATGCAGGAAATGATCCTTGACAAACTTGAAAAGGAACTGCCAGGATATGTATTCTATCATAATATCAAACACACTGTTGATGTGGTCACCGAGGTCGAACTGATAGGGTGGGCTGAGGGTTGTACCGATGAGGAGATATTACTTTTGAAAACAGCAGGTCTTTTTCATGATACCGGTATAACCGTTTCGTTTGATAACCATGAGTTACTGGGGGCAGATTATGCAAGGAAAATCCTCCCCGGGTATAATTATACTCCTGAGCAGATCGGGAAGGTATGTTCGATAATAATGGCAACCAGGCTGCCGCCAAAACCAACTAATCTTCTCGAAGAAATAATTTGTGATTCGGATCTTGATTATCTGGGCAGAAGCGATTTTATCCCGGTATCCAATACACTTTTCGAAGAGCTTAAAGCTCAGAAAAAAATGAAAGACCTGAATGAATGGAATAAATTGCAGGTAAAATTCATTTCGGGGCATCAGTACTTCACGAAAACTGCAAGAAGCCTGAGGGAAGTAAACAAACAGCTTCAGATTGAAAGAATTCAGAGTCTGATTACTGGTTGACTATCGTCCGATAACAAGAATTTTTGTAACACACGATTCTGATCCGTCGTTACCGGAACAAAATGCAAGGTACACACCCGTCCTGACCCTATGACCGTTGAAGGTTGAGAGATCCCAGGATGCTTGTCCTCCCTCCGAAATGGTCTCATAAACAAGATTTCCGCTGATATCTGTTATTTTAACCTGTGAGTCTTTCAAAAGCCCGGTGATTGTGATGTTCCCTGAGTAATCTTCCCTTACAGGATTAGGAAATGAATACACATTGTTAAATGACTGACTGCCGGAAGTGGCGATCTCTCTCACTGAAAGAACCCCACCGGATGTTCCGAACCACACCTCACCAGAGTTGTTATCAACTGCAACAGCTGCAATTGAATCGGAAAACATTGGGCTGTTCAAAACATTGTAGTTTTTAACCACTGTTGTACCATCCGAAGAGAGCAGGTATACACCGGAACTTTTTGTGCCGAGCCATTTCCTGTTTGCACCGTCAACCGAAATTGCAGTGATGGATTCTGTACCAAGCATGTAATCAGCCAGTCCTGAACCGTCATTCCGTGGTACTTTTATCCTGTAACCCTTCAGATCACCGTCAAAGATCCTGTCAGTATTGTAGTATATTAACGGGCCCTGGTCAGTTCCAATCCATATATTGCCGTCATGATCCCCGGCTGCTGAAAATACCGAATTAATGGTTTTATCATCGCTGTCCGTAATTGTAAGTTTTTTCGTTCTGTCATCTGAAAATACTTCAGGAGTTTTATTATCATCAATTATATATAAGCTATTGCTACCCGGAAGAATTATCCACTTCTGTCCGTTTTCAGCTGAAATTATATCTCCTATGACCGGAGCATCGATTGTTAAAGGATAAACTATCCAGGAGCCATCGGATTTAAGTATTTTAATGCTTCCCTGAACATCAGTCTGAGTCATCCAGAGATTTTTATATCTGTCCATTGTCAGACCGCAGACCTTAATTCCGGAGCCTGTAGAACTGCTTACCTGAAGCGGGGAATTTGATGAATCGTAATGCTTCGACAGGGTGTTATTCTCAAATTCGAATAATCCTCCACCCCATGATGAAATAAAAATATGGGAGTTGTTTTCTGGATCAATGAACGAGCGCATAGCGTCAGTGGCTGAGCCTGGAATAAGACTGGAAAACAGATTGTTTTCATGAACGGAGACATGGAAGATTCTCTTCAGGCTGTTCCATGACTTGTCTGTGCCGCCAGCGCATATAATTGTTTTTCCGTTTGAGGATAATATGCTTACAACATCATTTGTCGCAGGGGCGGAAAGGGAGAGTCGGGTAAAGGTTGTCATGCTTTCACCTTTGATCAATCCATAACTTTTATCTGCTATCCATATGTCATTCGCAATAATTATGCCCTGCGATATATCCGGAATACCCCATCCATAAGATGAAAATGCTTTCAACAAAGAACCATCAGGCCTGAAATAGTTTAGCGAGGTTGATGAAGCTACAAGAAATCCCTGAGGAGCAGGATCAAATGAACTGTTTATGATCCCTGAGTTAAAAGAAAATAACCTGGTTTCTCCATTAATTGCATATATTTTGTCGCCTTCAGATTCTTGCGAAATATTACAGTAGAGAGTTCCACCGGAGAAGATCACATGGGTGCATCTTGAATCTGGTTCAGGCAGGCTTGTATTCTGGTTCCAGTTGCCGAAATAAGCCAGCCCCTGGTCTGAGAGGTCAGCCTCCCATACTCCGTTAGCGGTGGCAGCATAAACCTTTCCGTTTCCGAAGGTAATATCGAAAACCTCATTGTTACCGGCTCCCGGTCCGGGCCTCCATGTATCGTGTATCTCCATCCTGACCAGGTCGACAACAACAATTCCGAATCCCGTTGTCAGATATGCATACTTTCCGAGAGTCCTGATCCTGTTGATTTTTTTGTTTCCCTGGATATTCCTGTTATAAATATCCGGGATATTATGAATTTTGTTTCCGGCTATAAGGTCGATATTTGTACTTGTATAGGCTATGATTAGCATCATGGTTTCATCCGACCACCCGATTGCACTTATTCCAGTCTGGGAGAGTCCGTTCACTGGTGATAGCCTCCTGAGTTCATTATATTTGCTGTTGTAAACAAGAATTGAAGAACCGGTTGAAGCATATATTTCTTCTGAATTACCGGTGATACTGGTCGCAGAATTATACCTTAAATGGTCCGACCATGATCCAACAGGCAACTGCCCCGACAGACAGTTACATATAAGTGTTAAGCCTGTTATATAAAACAATTTTTTCGACATTTAAACTACATCCTTATTGTCAGCCTTTTGAAGCCCGAGGAGAAAATACCTGAGCTTTTCAAATGCCCTGGCCCGGTGCGAAATCATGTTTTTTTCTTCAAGGTCCATTTCAGCAAACGTAACTGATTTTCCGTCAGGAATAAAGACAGGATCATATCCAAATCCCTGGTTGCCTTTCCTTTCTTTTATTATTTTGCCTGTGACAATACCTTCAAAAAGATATTCCTTACCATCCAGAATAAGAGCAATTACTGTCCTGAATCTTGCATTCCGGTTTGACTCCTTTTTAAGCAGGGAGAGTAGTTTTTCAATATTGGCATCAGAATCCTTGTTTTCACCGGCAAATCTTGCAGAATGGACTCCTGGTCTTCCATTGAGTGCCTCAACTTCAAGGCCGGTATCATCGGCAAAGACATTTTTTCCTGACGTTTTAAAAATATGACGGGCTTTATATAGAGCATTGCCCTCCAGAGTCATTTCATTTTCAGGGATGTCTTCATTTATATCAATATCCCGAAGGCTTAGAAGAGTAAAACTGTTTCCGAGGATGTTATTTATTTCCCGTATTTTGTTCAGGTTGTTTGAAGCAAAAATAATTTCCATATAGTGAAAAGTTACTACGGCGAAATTAGTAAAAGTGATGAAAGTTCAGCAATTCCACAATGGCGTCTGAAGTTTGGCGTTAATAAAGTTAATTGATACATTTGATAAAAGATCAGTCTAAATTTAAGTAAATGCTGTTAATGAAGAAATTGGCTCTTTCATGTAATCTATTGGTTCTTACAGCAATACTTTCAATTAAATCCTCAGCAAATACTCCTGATGTTCCGGAGATCACTCTGGCGATTTCCACAATTGTAATAGGATTAATCATACTGTTAATTATCGAGTTTGTCATATATAAACTTCTGGACCGGAAGTTTAAACTCAGGCAGCAGGTCCTTGAACAGATCATTAACAAAAAAAACGAAGATCTGGTCAGGATCAACGAAAAGACCGAAGCACTTCTGGCGAACGTACTTCCAAAAAATACTGCCGACGAGTTAATGGCAAAGGGTAAAGCTACAAAAACCAAATATAATTTTGTAACCGTCCTGTTTTCCGATATTCAGGGTTTTACCCAGATTGCTGAAGAAATGAATCCGGAAGTCCTGATTGATGAGCTTGACAAATTCTTTTTTCATTTCGATTCAGTTGTCGAGAAATACAGGATCGAAAAGATCAAGACCATCGGGGACGCTTATATGTGCGCAGGAGGGATACCCGAAAAGAACAGGACCAATCCTGTTGAAGTAATACTTGCTGCCCTTGAAATGCAGGAATATATGAAAAACCTGAAAGAAGCTTCTCTTATCCAGGGCATGAAATACTGGGATATCAGGATCGGTATTCATACCGGAACAGTGATAGCCGGGGTGGTGGGGCATAAGAAGCTTTCGTATGATATCTGGGGCGATACTGTTAATATTGCAAGTCGTATGGAGTCATCAGGTGAAGCAGGGAAAATAAATATTTCAGGTGCTACATACGAGTTTGTCAAAGACTTTTTTATTTGCGAGTACCGTGGGAGAATGCCGGTCAAATACAAGGGGGAGCTCGATATGTATTTTGTGAAAGAAATTATCCCTGAACTGAGCGATGAAAATGGTTTTCCCAACAACAGGTTCAGGTTTAAGATGCAGCTTATCAAGCTTCAGGATGTTGAGGAGACGGTCAACAAAATGTTTATTGATGATGCCCCTCCCAGTCTGTGGTTTCACAACGCACAACTTGCTGTGAACATCACCAGCCAGGCAGAGCTGCTCGCGACAGCAGAGGGGTTGCCTTTGGAGCAGTATGTTTATCTTAAGCTGGCATCAGTATTTCTGATGACAGGATATATGTCAGACTACAATAATCCGGCTGAAGCATCATGCAGATTAATGGAGGCTGTGCTTCCCAGCTATGGGTTTGATGAGCGTTATATCATCTCCGCCAGGGATCTGATCAACAACTCCTTTAATGGGAAGCACGAGTCGGTGACCGATAAAATCTTACATGACGCCAGGTACGATTATCTGGGCCGGGTCGATTATATCAAGCTCAGTGAAAAACTCCTCAAAGAGAGGAACGAACATGGGATAATTGTCAGTCCTGAAGAATGGTCTGACATCCAGAAAAAACTTCTGACAGATCATGATTTTCTTACAAATACCGGAAAGCTTCTCAGAAGTGTGCCGATCACGGAGCAGATCGCGAAGCTTCAGGAATGGCATAATTGATCGATTTTCTGAGGGAATTTCTGTCGGAGATTAGTTTTAAAGATGTACTTTTACCGGAAATATATAAATTGGAAGTTATGGAGAACCTTGACTGGAAAAACCTACCTTTTGGTTATATAAAGACTGATTACAATGTGCGCTGTTTTTACAAAAATGGTAAATGGGGTGATCTTGAAGTTTCGACTTCAGAATATATCGATATTCATATAGCTGCAACAGGGTTGCATTACGGGCAGGAGGCTTTTGAAGGTCTGAAGGCATATATGGGGAAGGATGGAAAAATCAGATTATTTCGATGGGAAGAGAACGCAAAAAGACTCGTCTATTCAGCCGAAGGTATACATATGGCTAAATTGCCGGTGGATAAATTCCGGGAGGCGGTTTTTAAAGTTGTTAACCTGAATAAGAAGTTCATTCCCCCTTATGGCTCGGGAGCAACACTTTACATTCGTCCTCTGCTGTATGGCAGCGGGGCAGAGGTAGGGGTCAAGCCTGCCAGAGAGTACACATTCATTGTTTTTGTTACACCTGTCGGTCCCTATTTCAAGGGAGGTATCAAGCCGGTTAATATGCTTATTTGCAGGGATTACGATCGGGCAGCACCAAAAGGTACCGGAGTATATAAGGTCGGAGGTAACTATGCAGCAAGTCTGAGAGCCGGAATGGTTGCAAAGGAGGGAGGATATGCGAGCTCCATATTTCTTGATGCCAGGGAGAAAAAGTACATTGACGAATGCGGCCCTGCTAATTTCTTTGGAATAAAAAACAATACTTATATCACACCAAAATCTGAATCGATTCTGAATTCCATTACGAACATGAGCTTAATTGAAGTAGCCGGAACGCTTGGAATAAACGCCGAAAGGAGACAGGTTCCGGTAGAAGAGTTATCGGAATTTTCTGAAGCCGGAGCTTGCGGGACGGCTGCGGTGATAAGCCCGATTGCCAAGATATTCGATCCGGAAAAGAATAAGATCTATGAGTATTGTAAGGACGGAAAACCTGGACCGGTGACAATGAAGCTTTATAACAAGCTGGTATCCGTTCAATGTGGCGATGAACCGGATGAGTTCGGATGGATAACCATTGTGGAATAGGAGGGGTAGAATTGCTTCCCCCGGC
>CAZCQC010000216.1:0-10071 GCA_964500155.1 uncultured Rikenellaceae bacterium
TCTGATTTGATAAACTGCACAATTTTCTGATCAATGTTTTTTCTGCTTATCAAACCTACTTCATTGATTGTGTAGCTTTTCCGATTTTCTGTAACTACTTGTGAAATATGGGCTCCCTGTGTAGTAACAAATCCTGTTCCGGCAACAGCAAAATAACCGATGAAACAATACTTATTCAGGACCCAGCCAATTAATGCTGGAACACCCATCAGACCCCAGTTCTGAACCCAGAAGACAAGTGAATAAGCAGTACCCAGTTGTTTTTCAGGGATGATCTTAGGAACAGAAGGCCACATAGCCGAGGGTACCAGGGAAAATCCGATTCCAAGCACTATGATTAAAAGAATTGCAATCACCCAGTAATTAAGAAACGGTATTGTAAAAATAATATGGACGATGATCAGAAGTATTGCACCCAATATCATTATAGTGGCACCTTTCCCTTTCCTGTCGTACATATTACCAAATAGAGGAGTGAGCAGAATAGTCCCGAAAGGAAGCATGGCGGGAATTATTCCGGCCCAGTCTTCATTAATATGGAATTTCTGCACCATCAGGTCGGTAGCGTATTTAAGAAACGGAAATACAGCCGAATAAAACAATACGCAAAGTATAGCTATATACCACCAGCCCTTATTTGTAATAATTTTAAGTATATCTCTGATGCGAAAAGCTTCTTCAGTATCCACAACATTTGTTGCCTTATTAAAAGCAACCTGTGAGGCATCAAGCTTCTTATCCATAAAAGTATAGATAAAGAAAGATATCAGGCCTATGCATAACATGATCAGACAAACAAGGATAGGTGCGGAAACATTATTAAATCCTTTTGCAATGGGAACAGATGTTGAAAGAGCCAGAGCAGTTCCCATTCTTGCAGTTGCCATCTCTAAACCCATGGCCAGAGCCATTTCTTTTCCCTTGAACCATTTTACTATAATTTTGGAAACCGTTATTCCAGCAATTTCTACGCCAACACCAAATATCGCAAAACCCAGGGCGGCAAGAAAAACCTGCGCTTTCACATCAAACCACAGGATATGCCACATCTGACCATCCAGCGTATGTGTTGAAACTGCAAAATATTTTAAGAATGTTCCTGCAACCATTATTGATGCAGCCATCAGTCCGGTGAACCTGACTCCCATTTTATCGAGAATTATACCTCCGATTATGAGCATCAACAGAAAAACATTGAACCAGCCATATGCACTTGTGAAAAATCCGAATTCGGAACTATTCCAGTTAAGCTGACCTTCAAGCAATCCTTTAAGAGGAGCCATAACATCGGTCAGGTAATACCCGCATAGCATTGTAAATGATACTACGGCCAAGGCGGACCAGCGTGCAACTTTTGAGTCGCGCAATGTATTTGTAATTGTTTCCATAAAGGTTTTTTAGGTTTGTTAAAGGATCGGTAAATGTAGAAAAATATTTCAATGCAAATCCTGAAATATTTAAGTTAAATTGAACCTAAAACCGAGTTTCAACGTTATATACGTGAAATTACAGGCCATTTCATGAAGTCTGATAAAAATTATTTATTTGCACAGAATTTGTTACACCAAATATTAAAATGAATTTTATGAAAAAGGTATTTTCACTGATTTTTCTTATAATAATTACAATTTCATCATATTCACAGGAAAACAGAGCCGTTAAATGGTATACTATCCAGGAAGCTGAAAAGCTCAGTAAACAATCATTCCGTCCATTATTCATTGATACTTATACAGACTGGTGCGGCTGGTGTAAAAAAATGGACCAGGAGACTTTTACCAACTCTGTAATTGCAGATATTTTAAATACGCGGTTCTATCCTGTTAAGTTCGATGCCGAAGGAAAAGAGACTATTGATTTCTATGGCACGACTTTCGTCAACGACGGAAAATCAGGAAAGGCTCACCAGCTGGCAGTTGCTTTGCTTAACGGACAGCTATCATATCCTACCGTGGTATTCTTTATAAAACAGAATGAAAAGTATCAGGTTCAACCTGTACCTGGTTTCCGGCAACCAAAAGAGATGGAGATGCTCCTTACATATTTTGCCGACAAAGCATACGAAAAGCTGAAGTGGGAGGATTATCAAAGTACTTTTAAAGGGAGAATAGAATAAAAGGTATGTAATTACATTGTAATTACTTTCCTATTATGTAGTTTGCTGGTAATCTGATAATTTCGCCAAACTGGTAAATTAATTTTCTTGATTTACCGATGACTTCATTGCCGATCAAAACCCTAACATTTACAACATCAGGCACACGGTAGAACAACTTATCATATCTCTGAGCCGGAGAGGATCCCGATTTGCCTGGAATAATTTTCAGGTTTCTGGTTTTCACCTCAGGTATGAATTCCATAATAACGGGAGAACCTGATTTGTCAGTTGATTCAGCTAGGCCAGCAGATTCCGAAAACCTGCACAGGACTATTTGCTTACCGGTATCGTCCTTGCGTGGAATGATCTGGTAATTAAATTTCCGTAATTCTTTTACTATTTTTCCGGTGAAGAGTTCCGTGTACTCTTTTTCAAGCCTGTTCATTTTTTTGATCGCTGCTTCATCCTGAGGAAACAGGTTGGTCTCACCTGTCAGAATCAGATGCTTGCCGTCCCTTAGTTCCATCAGCCGGATAGCGGCTTTCTCTGCAAGCTGATCCATTGAAAGCTTTTGCCTCTTTTCGACAAGATATGGGATCCTGACAAATGCTGTATCTACGTTCACAATCCTGTAAAGAGTATCTTTTCTTTCCTGGAAATACTCATCCGATCCAAGATCAATTATGCCTGACCGACTTATATCTTTCTGAGGCTCCTGATCCATGTCCCTGGATGAATTATTTAATCCCGGATTCAGGTCCATTAATAATCCGGATTTCTTCATGGCAAGAACATTTGTCTGAAAAAGAGTGCTTGCTTCAATAACATAAAACTCTTCCGGATCGAGTTCATCGTGAGTGTTAAGAGTTATTCCGGAAATTGTCCAGTACTCGTTTTCAGATTTAATAACATCAGTAAGTCCGAGCAGGTCGGCTGCGAAGCGTGAATATGGACCGGGTATTTCAAGTACACGTTCTGCTTCAATTTCAACATCAACTACAGTGAGAGGCAGGCCATAAACCAGGCTTCCCTCTGATACAATTGTCTTTTCCGAAAGAGGAGTTATAACGCTTTTTGAACCGGTAAGACTTTTGTTCATGGCGCACGATGTAGTAAACAACACTAACATGACAAGATAAATCAACTTCTGATTTTTTTGCATAATCCTTTTTTTATAAGATTTGACTCAGCCCCCATTCCTTATTTTTAAAAACGCATTACCGATATTGTCAATTATATCGGTGGCGATAATTGATTCATAACACGATTTTGCGGCAGCTATGTCACCTGCAAGACCATGGAGATATACACCAATAATAGAAGCATTATCAGGCGAATAGCCCTGTGCAAGAAGTGAAAGTATAATTCCTGTCAGGACATCTCCGCTACCTGCAGTTGCCATGCCAGGATTTCCGGTACTGTTGAAAAAAACTTTTCCTTCCGGTGTTGCTATTGAAGTATGAGCTCCTTTAAGAATTACGATACAGTCATATTTTACTGCAAATTCTACCTGTTTTTGCATCCGGGCAAAACTTTCTTCAGTCTTTCCTGCAATCCTTTCAAACTCCCTGATATGAGGAGTCAGAATCGTTTCATGAGGCAATTCATCGAGCCACTGCTTATTCAGACCAAGTATATTTATACCATCAGCATCTATAATCATTGGTTTACTGCTATCCGCCATAAGATCGTGGAAGGCCTTTTGTGTATCAGGATCAGTTCCGATTCCCGGTCCTATTCCTATAGCATCGAAGGGGTCAACGGTTTCTATATCTGATGTGTGTGTTTCATTATCGTCAATTTGCGCCATGGCTTCAGGAACTGCCATTTGAATTATCTGATAACCAGATCGCGGGATATGACATGAAACTAATCCGATTCCTGTTTTAAGGGCAGCCCTGGCACCTAAAACCGATGCACCCATTTTCCCGTATGAACCGGCGATAAGAAGTCCGTGTCCGAATTTTCCTTTATGGTCAAATTTTTCCCTTTTTTTAAGCAGCGAAAATATATATCCATTTTCAAGAAAGGAATAAGGTGTCATTGTATTCCTGATCGCATTGGGACTCAGGCCTATCGGCAGAATATGCCATTCACCTGTGTATATCGAGTTTTCGGCAAACATGAAGGCAAGTTTCGGGAATTCAAAACTCAGGGTGAAATCGGCCTGAATAATATTATCCGGTTTATTTGAACTGTTGTCTTCGCCGAATAGTCCAGATGGAATATCAATTGAAATAATAACACTTTCGGCATGATTCAGTTTATTGATTACCTGGCCGGCAAGACCCTCAGCGGGATGTGAAAGTCCTGAACCGAATATTGCATCAACAACAACATCATCTGAGCTGATTAATGGAAAATGTTCGATTCTTTCAATTGTATTGAAAAGGACTTTAGTTTCATTCTCCAGCCGCTGAAAATTATGTTTCCAGTCATCTGATGTATTCCCTGAGACATTTACGAAGAAAACCTCTGCGTTGAATCTGTTAACTGACAACAGTCTTGCAAGTGCAAGTCCGTCTCCTCCATTATTCCCCGGACCTGCTATAATAATAACCCTTCTCGATCTGTCAAAATTCTTTATGTACCATCTCAGTAACTGATCTGCAGCCCTTTCCATAAGGTCTGCAGAAGTTACCGGTTCGTTTAAGATAGTGTATTCATCCAGTTCTTTTATCTGGCGGGTTGTGAATATTTTCATTTCTGAAGCCGGATTTGTAACAAATTCTGGTATCTAAAATTAAGCAATCAATTTCAAATATTCTAATTGTTACCTCTTCCCCACCAATCAGGGTGTGTAAGTATCTGGATCCTGTCGCCCGGTAAACTTTTTTCAAGCTTTGACAGAGTACCGGTAAATCCGTTTTCATCATTCCATTTGCCTCCTGATTCAGAATAATAATTATTAAAATTCAAAAAGTAGGCTTCATATTCGAATCCGAATTCCCTTAAACTGTTTTTTCCAATAGGGTATTTTTTTCCCTCATATAATATTGAATCGCTTTTCGCAAAATCGCTGAATATCTGATAATTCGGAACGGTCTTCATGGCAATAGGAGAACCATGTGATGCAGTGCCGGAAACCGGGATACCGAGAGATTTGATAAAAGCCATTTCATTGGTATTGAAAATGAGCGGATCAAACCCATATTCAATCATTGCTGTGAGCATATCGTTATGAATGCCTATTTCTGCTCCTCTATCAAATAATTCCTTAATCAGAGAATCAAGTCCTGTGCTTCTGTTCAGTCCTGTTCTGTAAAGTTCCCCGTAATAATCGGCAGTCGGAAGAATAAAATAAGTAGCCCTGAACCCGAAATCCTTTTCAATCTCAGTCATTTCAAGCGCTTTAAACGGATTCATGTCAATATCATGACGTAAGCCAATAACCACTTTGGAATCACTGTAAGTATTTCTCATCTCATTCAAAGGTAAAACAAGATATTTGTCCTTTGAAAGCTCAATCATGAGATCGGTGTATTGATTCCAGGTGAATACGGCCCTGTAGTCGTACTTTTCCCTGATCCGCTTTTCAAGATCTGCATATGGAGGTTCGTAGGGAGGATAAATAGGAACAGGTTCCTGAATGAATGGATCTTCGCACCCCGCAAGGATAACAATAAGGATGACCAGGGCTGCAAGTTGTTTTAGCCAATTCATTCAGTTTTCCGTAACAGTTTACATCGGAAGCGACAATATTATATCTTTTTGTTCAAATGTTAAAAAGATTAATTATTGAACGGATAAAATTTGAATCTCATTTTTTTAGTCTGACGCAATTGAAAAAGATTAATATATTTGTTACCGATCATAAATTATCCGCTTTATTAACGTAATAGAGAAATCTGAAAAACTGGCCTCGATACAGTTTCATGTTTAAATAAACATTTAAATCCGAAATAATATGTTAAAAAATCATCCAAAGGGTCTGCTGGTAGCATTTTTCTCCAATATGGGAGAAAGATTCGGTTTTTACACAATGATGGCCATTCTGGTTCTTTTCCTGCAGGCCAAATTCGGACTATCGGCAGAAAAGGCCGGAGGTATATACAGCTGGTTCTATTTTGGTATTTATGCACTGGCGCTACTTGGTGGTATCCTTGCTGATTCAACTAAAAAGTACAAACTGGTTATTCTTGCCGGCATTATTATAATGTTCGCCGGGTATATAATAATGGCTGTTCCCGGAATGTCACTTACGATCACTGTTATTGGCCTGATGACCATAGCTCTTGGTAACGGACTTTTCAAAGGTAACCTTCAAGCTGTGGTCGGACAGATGTACGACGATCCGAAGTATTCCAAACTGAGGGATACTGCATTTATGATTTTTTACATGGGAATAAATGTAGGAGCTTTTTTTGCTCCTTATGCAGCCAACGGCATGCGCAACTGGTGGCTTAAAACCAATGGATTTGCTCATGACGGAAGCGTTCCTTCCCTCTGTCATCAATATATTAATGGAACCCTTACCGATACCGGAGTATTTCAGCAACTTGCCGACAAGGTTAACCTGTCAGGACCGGTAACTGATCTTTCGGCTTTTGCCCAGAACTACCTCGATGTTTTTTCAAAAGGATATAATTATGCCTTCGGAATTGCTGCTGTAGCAATGGTCATGTCACTTCTGGTATATATTATTTTCAACAAATTCCTCCCCAACAAGGAGGTTAAGGTTTCTGCTTCAGCGTCAGAAAAAATTGATTTTAAGCCGGTACCGATCGTTGCCGCAGCTCTGGCAATGGGAATCACGGCAACGGTTCTCCAGTTCCTTGAGCAGATTGACTGGGCGACTGGTTTTGCATTCGGACTGTTTGCAGGATTTATTACATGGATAATTCTCACATCGCGCAAGGAAGAGAGAGCCCGTATTACGGCTCTGGTATTGGTCTTCATAGTGGTTGTTTTCTTCTGGATGTCGTTCCATCAGAACGGACTTACGCTTACACTTTTTGCCAGGGATTACACTGTCAAGCAGGTGGGACCTTTAACAAACCTTTTCTTTACACTTCCCTCGATGCTGGCAGTTATAGGTTCGATTGCCGGGATAATACTTCTCTTATATAAAGATGTAAAAACAAAAACAAGGATCATTGGAGGCACATTATTCCTGATCTCATTCTGGGTGGCTGCATTCTTTCTTACTGGCTTTGACATTACAACAATTCTCAGCAAAAATCTCACGTCATTCGGGCAGTTAAACTCAATAGCACCTGAGGTATTCCAGTCCTTCAATCCACTGTTTATTGTAGCCCTTACTTTTCCGGTTATGGGAGCCTTTGCCTGGATGAATAAAAAGGGAATAGAGCCGTCAACACCGAAGAAAATTGGAATAGGAATGACCATTGCAGCACTTGGATTTATAATAATACTTATTGCTTCAATCGGGGCACCATCACCGGCTTCACTTGCCGGAGTCCCTGCTACTGACGCCGACAGGGTTTCCCCATACTGGCTTATGAGCAGTTACCTTGTCCTTACCATTGCAGAATTGTTCCTGAGTCCGATGGGATTGTCCTTTGTTTCAAAAGTTGCTCCATCGCGTTTCCAGGGACTTATGCAGGGCGGCTGGCTGCTGGCAACAGCAATTGGTAATAAGCTTCTGTTTGTTGGCACACTACTGTGGGATAAAGTATCATTGAGCACTCTCTGGCTTGTGTTCATAGTTTGCTGTCTTCTTTCGGCGACGTTTATCTTCTCTATTCTGAAAAGGTTAGAGAAAGCAGCAGCCAGTTAAGGTGAAATATCCAACTAAATACTGATAAAATCTATTTACCACAGAGTTACACAGAGTTATCTCGGAGTTTCACAGAGTTTAATACATTGTTACTCCGTGTGACTTCGTGTCAACTCCGTGTTACTCCTTGGTAAAATACTACTGTTATGCATTCATTAAGATTTTTGAATTCTTAACTTTATAAAATTCACGAAATGGCCGGATATTTTAATAATCATTGAGAAATAATTGATATCCCTGATTTTTATTATTTTTGCAACTTGATTTTTAAAAACAAGCCGGATGTGTAATCCGGGAATTAAACCTAATCTTTTATGAAGGTCCTGAAATTTGGAGGATCCTCCGTTGGCAATTCTGAAAGAATCAGAACAGTAAAAAGGATAATTGCATCCGAACAATTGCCCCTGGTGCTTGTGGTTTCTGCCTTTCAGGGTGTTACCGACTCTCTGAAAAACATCAGCGAGTCTGCAGCCAGTCATGACACAGGATATAAACCAAAGCTTGACGAGCTAATTAAAAAACACCGGGCTGTATGTGAGGAGCTTCTTGAGGGGGATTCACTGAAATCGGCACTTTTAATAGTTGATCAGATCTTTCAGGAACTGAATGATACGCTCAGCGGCCTGTATCTTCTCAGGGAGCTGAGCAAATATTCGCTTGATAAGGCTCTCAGCACCGGTGAAAGAGTGTCATCAGTCATCATTTCCGCTTTTTTTGAAAATTCGTTACTTCTCGATTCAAGAGAATTAATTAAAACTGATAACAATTATGGCAATGCCAATGTCGATTTTGCTCTTACAAATGCCATTATCAGAAAGAGGATACTGAAAAAGAACAAACTGATAATTGTCCCTGGATTTATTTCAAGTACAATCGACAACGAACCTACAACTCTTGGCAGAGGTGGATCAGATTACACAGCTGCGATAATTGCTGCTGCTGTTAATGCAGAAATTCTCGAAATATGGACCGACACCGATGGTTTTATGACAGCCGATCCAAGGAAAGTCGAGAAAGCATATGCAATTGCAACGCTCACTTATTCAGAGGCTATTGAATTATCTCACTTTGGAGCAAAAGTAATCTACACTCCTACCCTTCGTCCCGTCTATAAAAAACTGATCCCTGTCCTGGTCAGGAATTCTTTCAATCCCGATGCAAAAGGAACTCTTATAAGCGATAAATCATCCAATGGAAGCCGAAGCCCGATAAAGGGAATCTCCTCAATCGACAGGATCGATCTTATAACTCTTCAGGGACCATCGATGGTTGGAGTGACCGGAACTTCCATGAGGCTCTTCGGATCCCTTGCAAAACGAAATGTCAATATTATTCTCATTACCCAGGCATCATCCGAATACTCAATCACTTTTGCAGTCAACCCGCCTGATACGAAAAAGGCAGTGGAGGCAATAAATCAGGAATTCGAAAGAGAAATAACTTTCAAGAAGGAGCTTAAAATAGTTATTGAGAGGGATCTGTCGATCATTGCCATTGTTGGTGAAAGGATGAAGAATACCCCCGGAATTTCAGCAACTCTTTTCAGATCTCTTGGACAGAACGGGATTAATGTAATAGCCACTGCCCAGGGTTCATCTGAACTGAATATTTCGGTAGTGATAAAAAATGAGAGCCTGAAGAAGGCACTTAACGTAATCCATGACGGCTTCTTTCTTTCAAAAAACAAAGAACTGCATCTGTTCCTGGCAGGTACAGGATTCGTAGGATCCAGCCTTATAAGCCAGCTCCGGAAACAGCTTGATACCCTTTTAAAGGAGCACAACCTTAATGTTAATCTTCTTGGAATTACAAATTCAAGGAAGATGCTTCTGGGGAACAGACCAATTTCACTTGAAACCTGCAAAGAACAATTAAATACTTCAGGTGAAAAGAGTGATATAGATGTTTTCATCAATCAGATGACAAAGCTTAATCTAAGGAACTCTGTATTTGTCGACTGCACTGCTGACGCCAGAGTAGCAACAACATACAGGGAAGCACTTCAGAAATATGTCTCTGTCGTAACTGCAAGTAAGATAGCATGCTCCTCTGAATACTCCTATTATCATCTCCTTAAATCAATAGCCAGCGAAAGAGGTGTCCGTTTCATGTACGAAACAACTGTCGGTGCAGGTCTCCCTGTGATAAAAACTATCCAGGATCTGGTAGTCAGCGGCGATAAGATCCTAAAAATTGAAGCTGTGCTTTCAGGAACCCTGAATTTCATTTTCAA
>CAZCQC010000217.1:0-5780 GCA_964500155.1 uncultured Rikenellaceae bacterium
AACTACAGTTGCAGCAGAACCTGTAAATCCAGTAAGCCAGGGAATTATTTTCCAATAGTCAGGTATGTATTCTCCCAAATGGGGATCAGAGGAGGGAATTATGTAAGCTTCGATACCACTATCTTTCATGGCAGAACGTAAGAGCTTTATTTTTTCTGCTGAGGGAGGCATACTCTTTTTAATTAAACCCCCTTTCTTATCCCGCACCGCGGGATGATTAAATCTCCTTCCCCCCTGGGGGAAGGCTGGGAAGGGGGTAAAATAGCTATATTACAAGTTCTTGATCTCATTTACCAGGTTCTGAAGAGTACTTTTGGCATCGCCGAAGAGCATCCTGGTCTTGCTATTAAAGAACAGCATATTTTCAATTGCAGCGTAGCCTTTCCCCATACCTCGTTTCATTACAATTATGTTTCTGGCATCACGTGCCTTGATAATCGGCATGCCATATATCGGACTTGAGGGATCATCTTCGGCCGCCGGATTGACTACATCATTTGCACCAATAACGATCAGAACATCAGTATTTGGGAGATCGGGATTTATCTCATCGCTTTCAATAAGCTGCTCATATGGTACATCTGCTTCAGCAAGAAGAACGTTCATATGCCCGGGCATCCTGCCTGCAACAGGGTGAATTGCATATTTCACCTCCACTCCCTTTTCATCGAGCAGTTTATCAAGCTCATGGCAAATATGCTGGGCTTGTGCTACCGCCAAACCATAACCGGGGACAATAACGACTTTCTTTGAATAACTTAGAAGCACTGCAGCATCTGAAAGTGATATTTCTCTGACCATACCAGCTTCGGCGGTATTTGATTTTCCGCCTCCTCCAAAAACACCAACAATCACATTCAGTAAAGAACGGTTCATTGCCCTGCACATAAGAACAGTGAGGATGGTACCTGCAGAACCTACAAGTATCCCGCCTGTCAGCATTGCCTGATTATTATACAGAAAACCTCCCATTGCCGCCGCAACGCCTGTGAAAGAGTTAAGAAGGGAGATCACCACCGGCATGTCGGCTCCTCCGATTGGCATTACGAAAAGGACTCCATATATAACGGCAATTGCAAACATTATATAAATATAGGGAGTAAGTTCAGCACTTGCCTGAACATGACGGGTCATAATAAAGACTATAAAACCTATTAGCCCAACCAGTATCGAAAGATTGACATATTTCATTGCTTTTATCCTCATATCGCCAATCCATCCGTCAAGCTTCCCGAAGGCGATCATACTTCCTGCCCACGATACTGTACCTATCACCAATCCCAGAAGAATAGCAAGAACATGACCATTGGCCATACCTGTCTTTGCTATAAGTTCCTGACTTACATGAGGGAATTCCATCATTGAGATAAGGGCAGCAGCAGCTCCTCCCATCCCGTTAAAAAATGACACAAGTTGAGGCATTGCCGTCATTTTCACTCTTTTGGCAATCATCCACCCTATTACGGTCCCAATAACTATGGCTGCCAGAATATATGGAATATTTCCGATTGGTTCGCCGTCTTTTTTGTGAAAAAGAATTGTGGCAATAATGGCAAAACCCATTCCGAAGGCAGCCAGAGTATTGCCCCGGCGGGCAGTAAGAGGATGACTCAGCATTTTCAATCCGATGACAAACAGAACGGAGGCTATTATGTAGGTAATCTCCAGTATAGTGAGTCCACTTGTAAATTGGGATATTATGCTCATCTTTAATTAGTTTAGAATTTGACGCCTGCCGATTACTTCTTCTTTTTAAACATTTCAAGCATCCTGTCGGTCACAACAAATCCCCCAACAACGTTCAGTGTACCCAGAACCACAGCCAGGAATCCAAGAATCATTGATCCGGTTGTTGCGGCATGTCCCATTACAATGATAGCCCCGATAATTACAACTCCGTGGATCGCATTGGCTCCCGACATCAGAGGTGTATGCAGTATTGCCGGGACATGGCTGATCACCTCAATTCCAAGAAATATTGAAAGGACAACAATGAAAATTGCCTCCCTGTGCTGTAAGAAAAAAACTGAAAACTGTTCCATGAGTATACTATTTAATTCCAAGCATCTGTTTGACTCTCTGACTTATATATTCCCTGTTATGAACTGCAGTCGTTCCATTGATTATATCATCCTGCAAATTTAGCTGAAGACTGCCGTCCTTCCCTATCATAATTTTCAGCAGATTAATAACATTTGATCCGAACATCTTGCTTGCATCTGAAGGCATCTCCGATGCAAAATCCGATTTCCCGACAATTTTAATCCCGTTGACTGAAATTGTTTTGTCGTTTTCAGTCAGTTCACAGTTCCCTCCGCTCGATGCTGCAAGATCTACGATTATTGATCCCGGTCTCATTGCCATCACAGTTTCAGTCAGGATAAGGACCGGAGCTTTTTTGCCTGGTATCTGTGCGGTTGCAATAATAACATCCGCTGCAATAGCTTTTTTCTGGATAAGCTCCTGCTGTTTCTTTCTGAACTCATCTGTTTGTTCAACAGCATATCCTCCTGCGGCTGAATCTTCCTTTGCTCCTTCAACCTCAATGAATTTTCCTCCAAGGCTTTTTACCTCTTCCTTTACAGCCGATCTGACATCAAAGACCTCAACAACAGCTCCAAGTTTTCGCGCAATGGCAATTGCCTGGAGTCCGGCAACACCTGCTCCGAGTATCAGGACTTTTGAAGGTTTGATAGTTCCGGCGGCTGACATGAACATTGGAAAGAATTTCGGGAGGGAAGCTGCTGCAGCAAGTACGGCTTTATATCCAGCAACAGTTGCCATTGATGAGAGTATGTCCATCGATTGTGCCCTTGAAGTCCTGGGAATCAGATCGAGCGCCAGGACCGTTAGTCCTCTCACCCTTGCTTTCTCAAGCCATCTGCTGTTTTCAACCGGGTTAACAACGGAACAGATAACCTGACCTTCCCTGAATGAATCATTGTCTTCTTCAACCGGAGGATTTACACATAACAAAAAAGAGGATTTTGATATCAATTCTTTACGGCCGTCAATTGTTGCCCCGGCAGAAAGATAATCAGAGTCTGAGGCCCAGGCCTTGTTGCCCGCCTCTGATTCAACAATAATATCAATACCCAGCTTTTTAATTATGGCAACTTCACCCGGAAGCATGGCTACTCTTTTTTCTGCCCCGGATTCTTTAAGTATGCCAATAACCATATTATTCGAGTTTGGATTTTAGAATTTGAAGTCTGTGGTTTACTGTTAAAAAATTAACACCAAAATAACAAATATTTATTCTTTTCCAAAGAAACTCTTTAACCAAAATTTGTTTGCTTCGGTCCTTGAATGAATTGCTTTGGCACCGCCCCAGCCATGACGACCATTGGGGTAAAGCATAAACTGGAATGATTTGCCTTTATCCTGAAGTCTCGAGATAAGATAAATTGTGTTCTGCATATGTACATTATCATCAAGATCCCCATGGGTCATGTAGAGCTTCCCTTTATAGTTTTCCACCCAGGTAAGTGCCGAGCCGTCTTTATATCCTTCCGGATTATCCCGGGGAGTATCCATATATCTTTCCGTATAGATGTCATCATACAGACGCCAGTCAGTGACTGATGATCCGGCAAATCCATGGGTCCAGAAATCAGCTCCTTTGGTCATGGCAAGACAGGTCATGTAACCTCCGTATGAGCTTCCGGTAATGCCCATTCTTGCACCATCGACATATGGCTTTGTCCGAAGCCATTTAACCGCATCTTCGTAGTCGAGGATCTCCCATTTCCCCAGACTGCGATGAAGAAAATCCAGTCCTCTCTTCCCGAACTGGCCAGAGCCCCTGTGATCAACTGTAAAAGTTATTATCCCGTTCTGTGAATCCCACGAAGGAGAATTGCCCTGCCATCTGTTCGAAACATTCTTTGAATCGGGGCCTCCATAAATCCTGAAGATCACTGGATACTTTTTACTTTCGTCAAAATTTACAGGATATGTGATTATAGCCGGCATATTGAAAAGTCCGTCTGAAGTTGCAATTTTAACAAGGTCAGATCTTGATTGCTTTGAAGGATCAAAAGCCTGCTGTTCAAATTTGTATATCTCCTTTACCTGTTTTCCTTTTTTATCAATTGCAATTATCGAGCCGGTGCTTGTTATACTGTTCCATGTATCAATGAACCAGGTTCCCTTAGGAGAGATACTAACCATATGGGTACCGGGTCCACTGGTAATCTGAACGAGGTTTTTGCCGTCAAGTCCGACCTTAAAACTATGACTTTCAGTTGATTCTGTTCCTGTAGCCGAAAAATAAACAACCTTTTGCTCTTCATCCACCCTGTCGAGGCTTGTAACCCTGAAGTTCAGATTTGTGATCTGTGCTATCAGCCTGTTATCCCAACTGTAATAATGCAGGTTTTCCCAACCGCTTCTTATACTGTTCACGATGAAACCTGTACCGTTATTCATTATATAAATATCCTTGTAAAAATCGAGCCATGCTTTCTGGGTTTCACTGTAGATCTGTGAAAAATCTCCTGTTGCAGGATCTGCAAGAATGATTTTCATATCATTCTGATCCCTGTTAATAACCTGTATTGCTAGTTTCCTGCTGTCAGGTGTCCAGAAGGGCCATGCCAGATACTGATCAACACTGTAGTCAGTTTTAACCCACGTTGTTTTTGCGGTTGCTATCTCGGCAATTCCCATTTTAACCCTTGGATTAGGATCCCCTGCCTTTGGATATGGAACCTGTTCAAGTTTACCATGGATCCCATCCGCATCATCGAGCCTGTTAAGAGTAAATACAGGAACATCCGTTTCATCGGTGCGCAGGTAGGCTATTTTATTTCCATCGGGCGACCACCAGAAAGCTGCATAACGACTTGGACGATCAAGGATCTCCTCCATGTAAACCCAGGAAGAATAACCATTATAAATCCTTTCTGAGGCATCAAAAGATATTCTTATTTCCTTATTTGCAATAAGATCAAATACATACAGGTCCTTGTTCTTAGTATAGGCAATCTTATTATTGTCGGGTGAAAACCGGGTATTCACTTCCGGAACATCATTATTTGTAAGCCTTCTGAGAGCATTATCCCCTTTCCTAAAATAGTAAAGATCATTATCCTTAACGATAATAACACTTTGCACATCGGAACTTACAATATCATTGACCCCTATGGTTATACCGGCAGGCAGGGATTCCGAAAAAAGTTCCCTTTCTGACTTTTTCGGAGGGACTATTACTCCCTTGCCGGTCTTGATATCGACACTTTTTATCACCGACTTGTTGTCAGAATCGAAAGTCTGAATCAGATAATGATTATCATCAGTCCAGCCAGTAATACGTACCTGGCTGTTACCACGCACTGGCATCTGGGAAATAAGCCGGAAATTAATGGCAGGTGATAATAGTAAAAGAATAATAAGGATTTTAAAGGCTAAAGATCTTTTCATAAATAAAATATTAAGATTAAAACTCGGAAACAGGAAAACAAAAATAGAAATTTTAAGCTTGCCCCGACCGATTCCTTATTAAAATCTTAGATATTAACGTATTGTGCAGTTGAATATTTAATATATTGACTTAGTGAATCATAGTGTCTTAATTCCCAAGTGGCACTTTGTTTTGCCGCCAAGACGCAAAGGCACGAAGCTAAACAAAGAAATAATGCTGAAATTGAACCTGCAACAAAAAACTGGACAATTTATTAAGCCACTAATTGATTTATAAATTTCTCTATGGGGAAATACTCCTTGCTAAATCCTATTGAGTTTAGTCTATTTTTTAACGATGATTTCACTCAACCAGC
>CAZCQC010000218.1:0-4949 GCA_964500155.1 uncultured Rikenellaceae bacterium
CGCTCCTCAACTTGCCTGATCCCGAAAAGCGGGACTTCGTCTCCTCCATCAGGTAGATACTCAGCCTGCAGTACCGGCTCGACTTGCAAGACATGCACCACTTGCAAAACCTATATTACCAATAAAATTGTTTAACTTGGATTGATTTTGCGGAAATTGGAAGTCAGGCAAGAGTAATTGGTTGGGATCATCTATGAAAGGTGAGGGTGTAGCTTATGTGACTGACGAGGCTGTGTTTTATCAGGAAGGATGAATAACATTAATGGGGGTATGCTAATTTACAGTCATAAACCTGACTCAACCCGCATAGATTTGATACTAAACAGCAAATCCTGACTGTTTATAGGTACCTTGTAAGGTACTTACAAAATGAGTTATAGAATAATAAACCCAACAATTTAAATTCGATTACAGGTTTCTTCAAATGATCAGTTCGCATATGTAAGATCGAGTATAAAACTTATAAATAGGGCAAAACGTCATATAATAGATATGCAGAAATGAAACAGATATTGACATTTTATCTATTACTTTTAAGTTTTACAACATCATTTGGTCAAAACTTAAATAAATCGAGTCTAATCGTTTTTGACCTTGAGAAAGCATTTTCCAGACAGTCGGAAGTTCCGCTCAGTAAGTTTCTGAACAGTATTAATTATGTTACTCTTGAGACTAATCCTCACTCAATTATTGGAAGATTTGCTCATTTCGAAGTAACTGACGAATATATCATTGTCAGAGACAATAGCATTCCAAAACAAATTCTCCTTTTTGATCGAAAGACAGGCAAATTTATTAAATCAATTGGTAAATATGGCCGAGGTCCTAATGAATACTCACGTTTTAGTTATATACCCTATGATCCTGAAAAAAGGGTTTTATATGCAGTTAATTCATTGCGGCAATTGCTTGTTTATAATTTATCAGATAGTGATGTTGAGATAATAAAAACACCTGACTTAGTTGGATCTGGTGAAATTATTCAGCTCAAGAAGCAAGAAATGAGCTTTAATATCATGATGGATGATAAAATATTTGTTGGATATTTTATTAATCCTTTAGGTATGGAAAAAAATGTTTTGGCTCTTTTCACAAAAGATGAAGTTCTTAAAATATTTCCAAATTACCAGGCTTTAAAAACGATGTCACATGGAGTAGGAGGCCTAATGAATGATAATCATACTATTTACAGACAAGATAATAAGATCTATTTTCTAGAGGTATTTTCTGATACATTGTTTCAATTGACAAGAGATTCTCTTATCCCGCGATATTATTTTAAAATGGGAAAATTTAATGTAACATGGCAAATCAATGCTACAATGGATCACAAGTTTGGTATGAATTATTTTTATATGCTGGGTATTGATGAGAGCACTAAATATCTATTTATAAACACACTTTTTAAAGGGACCCAATATCTGGGATACGTTGACAAATTGAACAACACAGTTACTTTCTGTAAATTAAATAGTTCAGGAGTATCAGCATTTAAAGATGATATATCAGGTCTATTGGATGTAAGGCCAGTGGATATAACAGAAAAAAAAGAGATGGTTTATATCATTAAACCATTAGATTTGATAAAGTGGTTTAAGGAAAATCCTGAAAAAGCTGCTGCGGCAAGAAAAAGCTGTCCTTGGATAAAAGATATTGACGAATTTAGCAATCCGGTAATTGCGATAGGAAGTTGTAAGGAATAACGCAAGTCGTGAACGTCAGTACCTGCAAGACCAAACACCGATCTTTGTTGCTGATCTTTATGAGCAATAAAATTGGTTTTGTAACAAGATGACGAATTGATTTTTACTGTTTGGAAAATTCGGACATCATGACAATTCAGTACCTTTTATCGGGACTTTTAAAATGCTGCTATAACGAGACAGTTTTAAAATGAGTCCTATAGCTACCACGGTCAATATGGGTAAGTTGTTTCCCGCTTTTTCGATAAAAAAGCGGGACAAGTTGTCACACTTTTTGCCTGGTGACGTAAACACCAGCCGAGCAAAAACTGCAAGTAATTTATGGGCCCGAACTCCCTTTTTTCTTTTGATCTTTTATCATCATTCCCTGCTCGGCTGGCCTGACAAATTTGTTTAACATCTTAAACCCGGACACCCGCACCTGTCCGCAATCTAAATCCTGCACCGTGATAGTATACCGGCTCCGATCAAACTTGCACCGCGACACGCGTAATGCTAAATAAAACTTGTACCCGGACGGCAAAAAGTGCGCCATCCCGCTTTTTCGGGGAAAAAGCGGGAACACAACCTCCCCATATTGCCGGGCCGTTATAAGCCATAATTAACAGTACCTAGCTCATTACCATAATGCATATTAAAGTTAAAACACTCCCAATACCGTTGTTGAGATTTTTGCTCATTAATTTGTTTTTAATAGGATATGCCCAGTGTAAGTCCCCTGTTATCAAAATAGATAATACTGATTTTACACAGGATCAACTTATAACCTTTGATTTAAAAAATTTACCTGAGCTCTCAAAAATCAGATTATCGGAAATTGGGGCTACTGATATTGAATATATTCCTTTAGAAACAACTACCCAAAATGCGATCTCTCAGGTAAATAATGTAATTTTCAGTAATAGCTATTTTTTGATTTATGGGTATTCCAGTGTTAATATGTTTCGATATGATGGTTCGTTTGTCACAAAAGTCGGAACTGTGGGAAGAGGTCCAAATGAATTTACCGTTGTCCACGATGTAGATATTAATCCTGAAAATGAGTCAATCTATATTATCAGTGGGAATAAATTCCTTGTCTTTGACAAAAACGGAAAATTCATTAGAACTTTGAAAGGTCCTTTATCTGGCAGCAGAATGAACTTCAAATTTACGGAGGATGGAATTATTTGTTACTATGTCAATGATATGGGCAATATTGAAAATAGTTATATCCTTATTGATACAACAGGTAAGATAATCAAAAATTATCCCAATAGATATTCATGGAAAAGAAAAGGTCCAGGTGTATTCTATATGTGGGAAAATATATTTTACAAGTTCAGTAATCAGCTTTTTAAGAAAGAGATTTATTGCGACACTATTTTTTCTTTCAAAAATAAAGTATTTAAATCTCACATGGTCATCGACATTGGCAAACAGCGGCTTACACCTGAAATCAGATCTAGTATCGTGACAAGACCTGATTTTTCGGTGACGACTCAAGATAATTATATTACTCCATGGAATTTGTTTGAATTCAGTGATTTCATCTATTATGAAATGATTACAACCCTAAATGGAACGCGCGGTTTATATTCATTCATAGGGTCAAAGAAAGATAACTTTAGAGCTATGATCGATTCGGAGAAGGGCCTGAGTAATGATTTAGACGGAGGACCCGACATCTGGCCAAGAACATTTAAAGACGACAGTACTATAGTATCATGGATTGAATCTTTGAAATTTAAGGAATATATTGCTTCAGATGTTTTTAAAAACTTAATACCGAAATACCCTGAAAAGAAAAAAGAGCTTGAAAAACTGGCGGAAAGTCTTAAAGAGACTGACAATCCAGTTCTGATAATGGTAAGATTAAAAAATTAATATAAAGACAATTTTCTTCCACTAGTGCATAAGACGGTTACCTTGAACACATTCCTCCAGAATGTCCAACATTTTAATATTTATCTATTTATCATGGGATTAACTCTGGTTTTAAGTGGTCAATTTTTGCCGGCGAGGGCGGTCAGGATCACCGGCTTTTGCACCTTGAGAATCGAATATCTGAAATTTTTCGTGTACAGGTATCCAGAGAAATAAGTAAGCAAAATGGATTAATAGACAGACTCCCGTTAGCTGCAACCAACTACCTTCAACAAAATGAATATCTCATATATAGAACTATAAAATCACATATTAATATTCAACCAATGATTAAAACTATTTCTCGAATCCTTGTGGGAGTAACATTACTCTCCATTCCATATTTATCTAATTGTCAGAAGTTACCTGTTCTGCAATTGGAGGACGCCTATAAAAAACAGGAACCAATAAATTCAAATGAGTTCATTGGTTCTGTGAAATATATTCCGTTAGAGACATCACCTAACTGTCTAATTGGAGCCAGTCCTAACATTAATGCTACTGAGAAATATTTCATTATAACCGATAATCAGAACCATTGTTATCTTTTTGATAGATTCACCGGGAAATTTATTCGGGAAATTGGCCATTATGGTAAAGATCCGGGAGGCTTCGGAAGCAATAGAGGATTTTTTAATGAAATGACTTCAACTATTTTCTTTACCGGTTGGAAGGGGGATTTGCTAAAGTATTCACTGGAAGGTAAATATTTGGGATCTATATTAATACCAAATTATAATGATGGCCTTACAGACTCATATGTACCTGACAGATTTGAATACCTGGATAATAACCTTATAGTATGCAACATAATAAACACTAATGGACTTCTGAAAACGCTCTTATTGATTTTCGATGAAAAAGGCAAAGAAATTAAAACCATACCAAACAGGAAACCATTAATAGAGCATACCCTTAGTATTAGTGTTGGGGATGTAAAGTATTTTCATTATAAAAACAAACTTTACTTCAATGAATATTGTAATGATACAATATTTAATGTTGGTTTGAAAAGTGCTGAACCATATCTGATTATGGGTAGGGGAAAACTAATCCCGACCCGCGAAAACAGAAGTAAAGCGAACGATATAATTCAGACAAGAGCTTACTTTGAATCAGAAAATTACTTTTTAATTACCCTCTGGATTAGGGGAAGCAATGACAATTTAGCCATTTATAATAAAAGTACTTCAAAATTAAAAGTCTGTAACTTCGAAACTGGATTCAAAAACAACACAGATGGATTCGTTCCTTTTATTCCAAAGGGTATTTATAATGATGAACTTTTAGGTATTATTCAACAACAGGACATATCACTATGGATTGAGAAAAACAATGTTC
>CAZCQC010000219.1:0-5844 GCA_964500155.1 uncultured Rikenellaceae bacterium
TTCCAGCGATTGTTTTCAGCTATCAGATCTGCACCCAACAAACCGACAGATGATTTATCTACTTCAGGGTAATCACCTCCAAAAACAAAACTGTGTCCTACTGATAGTTCACCATTCATCTGATCAAGAATATAGGTAAGATCGGTGCGGTGCTTTATATAAGGGATCAGCGGAGAATACTTTTCATATACTTCATTCCAGTTTCTGCCGTGCATACCGGGATCATAGAAATAATCCCTTTCATATCTCCATGCTTCTTCAAAGATCTGTTTCCACTCAGCGGACCGGTCAATCTGTTTTTTAAGGGCGATTTTAACAGATTTTCCGTCACTCCCTGTGGCTGAAGATGTATTCATTATTTTCCAGTCGCTCCCGATCATTGCAAGCATTTTGTTTCCATCGCTCGAAACGGAAACCTGACTCGCACCACTTACGAATTCCTTGGATTCGCGTTTTTCCAAAGTATATTTCTGGATTACAAGACCACTGACACCTTCTTTCTGCTCACCGATGAATACTGTGCCCGCAGGGCCATCTGTTATCAGACGGTAGTTGCCCCTGGTTAATGGCATGGCAATGGTCCTCCGTTCAATGTTCTCAAAATCAATAAGGACCTGAACAGGTTCTTTACCTGCTGTTTTGGTGGTATCCTTATCAACCTTTTTTTCAGGCAATTTCGTCTTTGAGGTTTTTTTAACATCCGTTTCCGGTTTTTTTACCTCGGTTATGGTTTCTTCATCACTGCGGGGTTTGAATGGTGACGTATCCTCTTTTTTCAGGTTCACAATGTAAGCTGCATAGTCAGGATCGGATGTTATTGAGCTGGTATTTGCCCATCCCGAACCAAGCGCCAGGTTTGTACTTGCCAGGAAATAGAGATGGTGCCCATCCCTGTCCCATGCAGGAGAAAAAGAATCGGCAAATGTGTTGGTCAAAGCATATATGCTATCATTTTTTGAGGACCATACCTTAATCTGTCTGAAATGGTTTAAGCCGGTTTTTGTATATGCAAGCCATTTGGAATCATGCGACCAGGTGAGTCCCATATTGCCCCGCTCGTTGTTGTCTCCGGCTACATCTGCAGTTTTTATGGTCCCTTTTGCCACATCCACAATCCTGATCCTGACTTTATTATCCACGAAGGCGATAAGCTTTCCATCGGGAGACCACACCGGTTCCCAGGCCATTTTCGATTCTCCGATTGAAATGATCCTTGGCTTTGACAGACCATCCTGCGATGCAATAAGCAAGGCATATCCTTTCCCGTCTGCATCCGAAAACCAGGCAACCTCATTCCCTACGGGAGACCAGACGGGAGCATGATCGGCAGCAGCTGAAGTATTGGTAATGTTTCTGGCATCTCCGTTTTCAGCAGGAATTGTAAATATATCACCGCGTGCTTCCATTATGACTCTCTTTCCTGTTGGTGAAAGTGAAACTGAGCCAATGCTTTTGGTAACATCTTCCCACTTTGTTTCAGCCCATGGAAAATCTGCAATAATAGTTATGGCCAGTTGTCGCGGATCATTTGAGGAAAGATCAAGAAGATGAAGATAACCATCACGCTCAAAAGCAAGTTTGTTCCCGGAACCACTCAGCCATTTTATGTCTGATCCTGTGAAGGCAGTAACCTGTTTCAGGTCACCTGATCCGGGGGTGTACGACCAGATGTTTGAGGTCCGGTCGCGATCCGACAAAAAGTAGATTGTATTACCCAACCATAATGGCTGAATATCGATGGTTGATTCGTAAGGTAAAAGTGTTTCAGTCTGGTTGGTCAGATTCAGGATCACCAGGGGTGTATTCTGACCTCCCCGGTAATGGCGCCACTCAACGTCCCAACGTTGTATCCGGTCAATTACAATCTGGTTACCATCCGGAGAAAAGGAGCCATCGGCAGCCCACTGGTCATTTAGTACAGTTGAAGGACCTCCTTCCACAGATACTGTCCACAATCGGGCAAATCCACCTGGTGCATTCTCCCGGGAGGATGAATAAAGTACACGTCTGCCATCCGGAGACCATCCGCAAACCGAAGCAGAACCCGGGTGCCAGGTAAGTCTTTTTGGCGAACCTCCTTCAACAGGAACTGTATAAACTGCCTGGCTCCCTGAACGATTTGAGTTAAAAGCAATCCATTTCCCGTCAGGAGAAAATTGAGGATTGCTTTCAACGGCAGGAGTGCTGGTAAGCCGGAGGACTCTTTGATTATCGAGATCAGAGACCCAGATATCTCCCCCATAGGAAAAGGTGATGTGTGTCGGGCTTAAATCAGGCTGTCGTAGTAACCTGGTACTCTGTGAAAAAGCTGAAGTAACAGATAATAATAAGCAAACTGCAGGGAGCAGAATCCATGTGTGACTGTTGATACGTGTATTCATAAGTTTATATCTTTGATTATAACAAATATATTGATAAAGTTCTTTAGTTATGCTGTTTTGCAGTTATGCGGTTCTGCTGTCAGGTAGATTTTGCCCGTCGTCCGGCTTTCGTTTCATTTCGAAAATATATTTGACTTGTATTAATTCTAATCATAATTTTGTAATTGTTAATGTCAGATCAAACAGAAAAGGATTATTAAGTAGCAATAAGTAAGCAAAGAATTACAGGAATTCGTATTTGATCATATTATAGTTGTTTAATTTATTTGTTCATCTGTTTTCACAGGAATATGGCGGTAGTTAAATCATTTAATATTATGATACGATGAGCATGACCGATAAAGAAAAAACTGATGCACTTATTGAACTTATTAAGACCAGGGTCGATAAATACAAGCAGACCCGTGAGCTGGAGTTCAAGGTTAATATTGCTTTGTGGACTTTAATAGTCCTGATAGGACAATATTACAAATCAAAAGTGGGAGATATAACAACTTCCGACCTGATATTTTTCATCATTGTATTAATTTTAATTGTGGCAGGACATTATTTCCTGTGGCTTGTACCTGTTTCCGGATCCCTGGCCCGTGATAATGCAAAAGCTCTTGAACTTCAGGACGAGGTTGAGAGAATAGCAGGAACTGGACCATCTCTGCCTCTGCGAACTATGGATAATATAAAAGCTGACTACCGGAAATGGAATTTGTTCCTTGCCGGAATAACCCTGATCCTGATGTTGCTTTTATGCCTATTCTATTTTATTTAACGCACTCTTATTCAATTAAATAATTTACAGAATACTTTAATTATGGCAACAGTTAAATACCTGAAATCGGATACAGCTCCTTTGTATAAAACTGCTGAAGAATCAAAAGTCCTCATCGATCTGCTTTGGGGTGACAGAGTTAAAGTCATTGACGGAAATGCCGTGAACGGGAAGGTTAAGGTAATCGCGAGAGGAACCGAAGGGTATGTCAGGGAGTCAGATCTGGGGAATCAAAGACTCCTTGAGCTCTATTTTATCGATGTAGGTCAGGGTGACGGGATCCTAATTGTAACCCCTGATGACAAACACATACTTATCGATGGAGGATATAACCGGGAGGCAACCCCTCATGGGAAAAGCGCTGCCGATTTTGTCGACTGGAAGTTTAATAAAGATTATAAGTTTGATAAGATAACACTGGATGCCATGATTGCTTCACATTGTGATGCTGATCATTACGGCGGATTGTGGGACCTTGTAAATCCTTCCCCAAAGAATAAAAGTGAACTTAATTGCCAGCAGATTGAGATTAAGAAATTTTACCATGCAGGAGTTTCATGGTGGAAAAACAAAAATGGGAAGAAAGATACAGGTAAATCTGAAGGCGGATACCTGACCGATCTTCTGGAAGACAATATTTCGGTTAAGACTGGTCTGAAAGCTGGAGCACAACCGGAGCTTGCAGGGAACTGGGCCGACTTTTTGCAATGTCTGATCAACCTTAATGTTGACATTTCAAGGTTGTCATGTGATCCGGCAAAAGGTATGGGTTATCTGCCGGGCTTTGATGGTCAGGGCAAGGTGCAGATCAAGGTTATGGCACCTGTAGAATCGGTATACAAAAATAAAAAAGCTCTTAAAGATTTCGGAACCGACTCAAAAAATACAAACGGGAATTCAATAATGCTCAGGGTCGATTACGGAAGGACAAGGATATTGCTTGCCGGGGATCTGAATAAAGTAAGTCAGCAGTATTTACTTGAGGTTTTCAAAGGAAACAGGCTTGAGCTTGCTGCCGATGTAGCTAAATCATGCCATCACGGCAGTGATGATTGTTCCTTTGAATTCCTTGAAACGATACATCCATCTGCAAGTGTTATTTCGTCGGGAGATGACGAGAAACACTCTCACCCGCGGCCAAATATAGTAGCGGCCTGTGGAATCACAGGCTACAGGACAATCGCGAATGATGAACTTATTACACCGTTGGTCTTCTGTACCGAGATCTCACGGAGTGTCAAAATAGGCAATCCTTACCAGGTTGATTACAAAGGCTACCCTTACCTCGATCATAACCTTGATATTAAGCTTGTGGATGAAACTAAAACCAACGTGTTGTACACACGACAAACCTCCGGAGGCCTTAAAGCATCGAAAAAGAATAAAATCATGAACCAGATATGGATCATCGACGGCCTGGTCTATGGGCTGGTGAATGTCCGTACCGACGGTAACAAAATACTCTGTGCCACCCTCAATGAAGGAAAAAGCAAATGGGAGATCAAGAAGTTCAATTCCAGATTCTGATGGAATAACAGAAAGATAACTTAACTGTTAACCCGCCTGAAGGAAAGTCCTGTTGAGGATGTTTCAGGTTTGTTGCATTTTCTTATAATCTTACGAAAGCTAAATAGTGCTGCAGTGTTGCAGGATAAGACAAGCCGATCCTTATACAAGGATCAGGATTTTAAAGTTTTCAGCACCAGTTGAGTTATATTCTGACTTTCTTTTGAAACAAACACAACAGATCCCTTGCTTATATCGAGAATATAAGTAAACCTGTTTTCGGTTGCTATCTTATTGATCGCCTTATTAATCTTTTCGATAATCGGCTTAACCAGTTCAGTATTCCTGTTTTGTAATGTTGCTGATGCGTTTTGTTCAAACTCTGACAATCTTTTTTGTTTATCAGCAAGTTCATCCTCTTTAGTTTTTTTTATGATTGCTGTGAATGATGAAAGCCCCTTTTGATATGCGTCATACAATTGATTATAGGTTGCTGTCAGCTCCTCATATGTAGCCTGCAACTCTTTTGTTTCCTTTTCAAGGACTGCCTGGGCACTGTCTCTTTCAGGAAGAGCCTGCATAATCTCATCGAAATTAACATGTCCGATCTTTAATTGATTCTGTGAGAACGTGGTTGTTGATATGAACATGAGTCCAATTACGAATAAACCGGTGACAAGAGTTTTCATAGATTCTGGCTTTAAATTTTTACTTAATACCTGATGACTGGATTTCTATACCTGGATAAAATTGGTCGGGCAGCAATAAACAGTAAAATTATACAGGATTATTCTGTAAGGGAGTTAACGCTGAGTTAAATATCTGTTAATGAGTAGTTAAAAGCCCGGAATCAGTATATTCAAAATTGGCTCTTTTGATCCTGTCCCCTCGTGGTTTCCCTCCTTCCCCCTCAATAACTTCTCCAGCGAACCTCATCAACCGTACCTATTTCCAGCAAATTATTCGCATCTTTTTCTTAATTTTATTGCACTTCGTCAATTTGATCATCATCCCTTTAAAATCAAGGAACTATGAAAAAATATTTGTCCGCCGGTTTTGATTTGGATAAGATGGCCGACGTACTGGATGAATTGCCAGTATGGTCGGCTCCATTCGGATTAAAACTGCTTGACTATGTAAATTACCGTTCAGGTATTTCGGTTTTAGATATCGGATCCGGGACCGGATTTC
>CAZCQC010000220.1:0-6163 GCA_964500155.1 uncultured Rikenellaceae bacterium
AAATTTAGCACTTAAAAATACATCATTATGAGAACAGAAGGAAGACGCACCAGCGATAATGTTGATGACCGCAGAGGAATGAGTTCCGGTGGAAAAATGGCCATCGGTGGCGGCTTAGGGACAATAGTAATAGCCCTTGTGGTTCTTCTTCTTGGAGGAGATCCTACACAGGTACTGAACAGTTCGCAGGAGGCGCCAGCGACTGAATCGGGTCCTATAAACGCTTCCCCTGCGGAAGAAGAAATGGCGGACTTTGTGAAGATAGTACTTGCCGGAACTGAAGATGTATGGACAAGAATATTCCAGGAATCAAAAATGACTTACGAACCGCCAACTCTGGTCCTTTTCAGTGATCAGGTCCAGTCGGCGTGCGGATATGCAAGCGGCGCCAGCGGGCCTTTTTATTGTCCGGGTGATCAGAAAGTTTATATCGACCTTGCTTTTTTTGATGAGCTGAAAACACGCTTCGGAGCTAATGGCGATTTTGCGATTGCCTATGTGGTTGCACACGAAATAGGACACCATGTGCAAAACCAGCTCGGAATTCTCAACGACGTCAATAACCAGAGAGCAAGGATGAGTGAGGTAAATGCAAACAGATTGCTCGTGAGGCTTGAATTGCAAGCTGACTTTCTTGCCGGAATGTGGGCGCATTACGACCAGCAGATGTTTAATTCACTTGAAACAGGCGACATTGAAGAGGCTATGAACGCTGCTGCCTCTGTAGGCGACGATGTTCTTCAGAAAAGATATCAGGGAAGGGTAGTGCCCGATGCCTTTACTCACGGGACTGCAGCACAGCGGAAAGAGTGGTTCCGAAAGGGGTATACTTCAGGCGATTTGGACCAGGGTGATACCTTTAATGCAAGTACACTATAATAGACAATAATTATTTTAATTAATACAGCAGTGCAAGACATTAAGATGCACTAAACCTGCAATATATAATATATTTCTGGCTAAAAATTGTATATATTCTATTCTTTGTGTACTTCTGATCCTCCTCTTGCATCAACGGAAACCCTTTCGGGATTTCCTGAGTAATATACATCACCTCCGCCGGATATCTGGCCTCTCAGTTCTTTCGATACATTTACATGGATATCCGATCCACCGGTGGCATAAAATGATGTAATACCTGTCGACAGATTACTGGCATCAGCGTCTCCACCGCCATTTATATTTATTTCAAATTCAGAGGCCTGTCCAAAAAGTCTGGCGTCACCACCTCCTGTAACAGAACATTTCAGCTTTTCCGTATTTATTTTTAGGTCCATATTTCCTCCGCCATTAATATCAATGTCAGCATCTGAAGCTTTATCCTCGTTCATTAAATACAGGTCGCCACCCCCGGCTATTCTACAGGAGATTATGCTGGCATTCAGGTCTGACTTCAGATTTCCGCCTCCCGAAATATCGAGATTATATACTTTTGTTCTTCCACTTATTTCAGCATCACCTCCACCGCTTAAATGGCATTTAAGTTCTTCTGAATTAATTACAGAGCTGAAGTTGCCACCTCCGCTGATATATACATCAAGCGACTCGGCATTTACAGGAGTCTCGCTTGTCACATCGCCACCTCCTGAAACCTTTAGATTGTCTATACTCTTAAAAGTTATCCGGGCTTTCAACTGCCTTGTCATAATAAGATTATTTCTGGTATAAATTTTCAGGGAGCCATTATCAACTTTGACAATGATATGATCAAACAGATTTTCCTGGGCAGTGAGGGTAACAGATTCAGTATTTCCCTGTATGAGCGTTACATCAAAACCACCTGAAACATCTATGCCTCTAAAGTCAGATACACTATAATTCCTGTCAACCGGCATCCCGGAACCTCTTACAGGAACGAATGACTGGGAATATGTGCAGGAAGAGAGCATCAATAAAAGAAACAAAAAGACCAGGCTGCAGTTTGTAAATTGTTTTTTCATTTTGTATTCAATTAATTGGGAAAAGATCAGGACTTCATTATCAAAATATCTTTCTTAAAGATAAAGACACTGAATTTATCTCAATGCTGCGCATGAATCCTGAAAAAGATAAGAGCCCGGTCTATTTTACTTTCACAATTACTGAATCGGCAATATGAAGGGCGGTTGTAATTGTACTAAGATCGGTAAATAATTCACCGGTTTTACCTGAATAATGACTGTGTCCCACCGGTTTCAGATTATATGATTCCTTTTTTGATTGGAGGTCAATATCAGCCTCATATAAAAGCGCAGGCTGACAAGACATCATGTAATTTTCATCATCAGGGTATTTGTTGTTGGTCCAGAATTCGTTCCAGTCCCAGTTCTGGTTTATTTCAAGCCTAATCTTAAACCTAACCGGCAGGGAATTGTCGGCACGGGTTGTCAGGACAAAACCTGTTTCAGGGGTTGCACCGGTATATGCATCAGGAACAGCAGTTCCGGAATCGGGCATGAAAAGGCTATCAGATGCTTTTATGCCTCTTTTGTGAGCCCAGTATGGTAAAGTCTGAGGAGCCCTTTTTGGTGCTTTTACCCACTTCCCGTCTTCCTGTTTTCCATATTCGAAAATCCCTGTGGCAACCGTTTTTGCCACATAAAGTGTCTGGATATATTTTCCCTCCATATCCTCAAGCCAGATTGCAATAAGAGGATAATAGAATTCTTTCCCCTTTATAAAATCAATAATGATCTCCTGTCCATTTCCGGCAGAATTGGTAGTTAAAGTTGTTTTCTCTTCAGGAACCTGATTCCTTCTTTTCAATGAACCGGCAGAACATGAACCGAGTAAAAATATTATGGAAAGAATAAGAAATCTGTACATATCACAAGAATTTAAAATTCAATAATAACTCCGATTGTAGGCAGAACTGTCCCGGATTCTCCAACGAGGTATTTAAGCAGGTATTTTTCAGGATCTCCAGGATCAGTCAAAGGGATACCATTTACATCCGATTGTCTTACGAGGATGGATGGCTGATCGGCCTTATGGTTGTAAACATTCTGAACATCTGCATACAGCATCAGCGACCAGCCCTTCAGGAAGAACTGTTTATCAATCCTGATATCGAGCTGATGGAATGCCTTAAGACGTTCTGTATTGAATCTTGAATAATTAAGATATCCCTGACCCTGGATATCCCATGCTGCTTTAACTGACGATTTTGCAAGATCATACGGAGTATAAGGGGCTCCGCCGACAAATCTCCACTTGAATCCGAAATCCCAGTTCTTATTAATCTGTTTTGTGGCGGTTATATTGAAAAGGTGCCTGTTGTCCCACGATGATGGTAACCATACCGAATTCAAATCCCTGAATTCACTCCTTACAAAAGTATATGAGAAAACCAGATTGGTCTTCTTGAATTCCTTTAGACGTCCCAGCAACTCAATCCCATAAGCCCTGCCATCAGCAACAGAAGTAAGCTCTTCATCTCCAAAGATCCCGTACCCGGCACTCTTACTCGAAAGAGGGACCTGGTCCCTGACTGAAAATGGATACCTGGAATAATTCTTGTAAAATCCTTCCATAGTGAGTTGAATATTTTCGGTGGGTATGAGTTCAATACCTGCAACAACATGATCGGACCTGATGTATTTCAGGTTGTCCTTATTCAGAAAAACACCGGTACTGCTTGAATAACCAAGAGCTGTGTACGGAGGAAGCTGAAAATACCTGCCCACGTTAAAGTTGACATTCAGTTTTTCAGTCAGGGAATATGATGCAGAGAACCTCGGGGAAAGCTGAGTCAACGGATTTAACATCGATTTTGACCAGGTGTTAAAATCAGTACGGACACCAAACGATAACTTCAGCTTTTCTTCAAGATATGATTTGCTTACCTGCACGAATGTATTGAGCTTTCCAAGCTTCAGATTGGTATCATAGTTGATTTCGTTTTCTCCTGTTCCGGTATAAATAAGCCTGTATGTGGAATTTCTGTAATGAGCATATTCGAAACCAGTTCCAAAACTTATTCTCAGACCTTTATCTCCAATGATTATTCTTTCAACTCTGGCTTTGATCTCACCTTCACCCGATAAATAATCAAGCACCTTATTTGTGTCGGCTTCAACGTTACCGGAATATTTATACTGAGAGTTATTCAGGTAATTACGGCTGAGAACCCACGTATCAAAGCCTGATCTTCTGAAATGTTTATAGACTATTCCCGTGGTATAGCTGTATTGTTCCTGAACGGGAATATAGTCGAGAATATATCTCTGATATTCTGTCTCATTGGCTTTAAGATTCAGCCTGAAATCATCCCTGGCACCCAGCCCGATTAAGGTCAGTTCATTCTTGTCGTCAAGCTTAACCCTGTACTTGAACTGGAAATCAGTATAGTTAGGGAGGAAAGGAAGGCCGAGGGCATTGAACAGAAACTGTAAATATGATCTTCTTGCTGATAAAAGAAGTGAACTGTTCTTACCAGCCGGACCATCAATTGTGAGTCCCAGATCGGATGCTCCTAAAGTAGTACGAAATTTAAGTTTATCCTTGTTCCCGTCTACAAAAGTAAAGTTCAGTATCGAGCTCAGGGCATTTCCCTTAGATGCCGGGAAAGCTCCGGAGATGAAATCAACCGACTGGACGAAGTCAACATTTATTATTCCAACCGGACCGCCCGAAGCTCCCTGAGTTGAAAAGTGGTTAAGATATGGTATCTCAACATTATCAATAAAGAACCTGTTTTCATTCGGACCACCACCTCTTACAATTACATCATTTCTGAAGGCGGGAGTAGATGCTACTCCGGGAAATGATTGTATTACCTTTGAAATATCCCTGTTACCACCCGGATTCTTATCTATTTCATCAATACCTATTATTCTTGCAGAAATCGGAGTTTCAATTCTTTTAACAAATGGTGAAGCTTTTATGACGACCTCCCCAATACCGATTGTGTTCTCTTCAAGCGGGACCTCAATATTGACCTGGTTGCTGTTCGTGACCATAATTGCAGAAGAAATAAATGGTTTAAATCCGATAGACGATGCTCTCAGTTCAATATACCCCGGCTTAATGCCTGTAAAGGAAAAATTACCATCATAATCTGTAACGGCTCCGATAGTTGTTCCCCAAATCTGAACAGTGGCAAATGGTACCCCTTCATTTGATTTTGAATTGAATACCCTGCCTTTTATAACCCCTGAATTTGCCTGTCCGAAAGAATCATATACACCAATGATTATCAATAGGATAATATAAATATATCTCTTCATATATAACATAATGTGCACAAGAAACAGCAAAAACAGACATATTGTTCAGGGGATTTCGAACAAATTTCGGTGCAGATCTAAATTGTCATTTCGGAAATAAAGTATGGCTCAATGAGGATTCTTACTCAACAATATAGCTATTATCCTATTATTAAAGTGATTATTTTTTTGGAAACCAGGGTAAGAAGGCGCTGGTTTTTTCAATATAATCCCTGTATTCCTGCTTCTTCTCAACAAGGTTTTTTTCGAGAAGAGCTACACCTGAAACTTTGATAATTAATGCAGTCATAAGAAGAGAACCAAGAACCGGTAAAAGGGTTCCGGCAGCCAGGCTCAAAAGACCGTAGCCCCACCATACCGCAGAGTCGCCAAAATAATTCGGATGCCTTGTATAATGCCATAAACCGGAAGAAAGGACCTTTCCTTTATTTGAAGGATCGGCTTTAAAACGTGCCAGCTGATAATCGCCAACAGCTTCGAAAATAAAACCTGTTATCCAGATAGTTATTCCTGCATAATCAAAAATTCCGAGGCTTCTATCTTGTCCGAAATACTGGGCTCCGAGAAGGGGCGCTGAAATGAGCCACATCAGTACTCCCTGAAGAAGGAAGGTCTGAAAAAAGCTTATCCACCAGTACCTCTTCTCTCCGTAACTGCTCCGAAACTGCTTGTAACGGTAGTCCTCTCCTTTACCAAGGTTACGCCAGGCTAGAAATCCTGACAAACGTAAACCCCATACAGAAACCAGGACTAAAAGGATTATTTTCCTCAGCCAGAAACCTTCGGTGCTGAAAAAATAAAAAACATTTGCAATGACAAAACCGAATCCCCAGAAGAGGTCAACAATACTTACATTCCTGATAAATACACTGATTATCCAGAGAAAAGACATTAAACCTGCTATAATAAGTAATCCCTGGAAATATATCTGAAAAAATGTCATCTGTTTTAATCGT
>CAZCQC010000221.1:0-5993 GCA_964500155.1 uncultured Rikenellaceae bacterium
GGCCCCGGAGCCTGCCCCGCAACCGCGGGGTCCCGAACCCCGCTTTGACCGTCGAACCGTTGGCGAAGGCGGTCATTGTCCGCATTCGCCTAGCCGAAGGTGGTTCCAATTTCCAGCTGACAAAAATAGCAATTTTCTTTACAATTACATTCCCACCCGATTGACTTTTACCCGTTACAAATTAGCCGGATTAAACGTTACGCTTGCCCTGCCATAAACTGCCACCATAGCGTTTCCGGCAAACGACTTGTATGGCTTACGTTCAAGAGTATTATTGAGTATCCCCTTTACACAGGCTATCTGGTCATTAATAAAATCAGAAGGCAGCGGAGTACCATGTCCGGGGTAGATTGTCGAGAACTCTGACATTCTTTTTGCCTGCCTCTCAAGCGTTACAAGATATTCATTCAATGGTTTGCAGTTTTGAAGAAACAACCACACAAGAGTATTATTATTATCACCTGTGAAAAGCAGTTTGTTTTCAATATCAAGGAGACAAATTTCTCCGGGAGTATGACCTGGAGCCTCTATTACCTTTATGGTCCTCCCACCAAGCCTGAACAAATAACCCTCATTTACCGCCACAAGTTTTGTATTGAAAGGCCTTCCGGTAAATACCTCTTCCTTTAAAGGCGAATTGCCAACCGTCATATTTTTCGATGCATTTGCCCTTGCTTCCGGAAGATTGCATGCTCTGGCAGCAGCAGAGTCTGCTGAATGAACATAAACTTTCCTGAACTGGTGGTTTGATCCTGCATGATCGGGATGACCATGAGTATTTACTACAATTAACGGCTTTGATGTAAGTTTTTTTACAAATGAAGTCAGATCGGCTGTTCCTAATCCTGTATCGATCAAAAGAGCACTGTCAGCTCCCTCAACAAGATACATGTTATCGGCGCCATGATCGCCGATTACCCAGACTTTGGATGCTACCTCACTTAATGAAAACCACGAGGATGCATCCTGGCCTGAAACATAAAACAATGCTGAAGTACACAAAAATATCAGCGTTAAAAAGATCTTTTTCATAACAATAATTATTTTCAAAAGTGTTCCTGTTATTTTCTCCATAAACCGGGGAGAAATTTATAATACAAAAGGTGGCGCCAGGTTATAAAATCGTGCGCCCCGCTGCTTCCGATATAATACTCATGTTTAATATTACGTTTCACAAATTCATTATGCAATACTTCATGTCTTGCCCCCGGATTGGTTTCGTTGGTACCGGCACCTACAAACAGGTAATCAACCTTTGAATTGAAATCAGGCTGGTCAGCTGCCGGTGTCTTATCCAATGCCTCTGCTGAGCTTAGGAGACCGAAAGAAGCAAACTTATCGAGGTTGTTGAACCCGACCACCTGTGCATGCCTCCCTCCCATCGATAATCCGGCTATTGCCCTGCCATTACGGTCGGTGCGGACATTATAGGTCTTTTCGATAAGCGGCATGACCACACTTATAAGCTCATCGTTGAATAGCCTGAAAGTAAAATCACTATGTTTCGGATCGCTCCTGTGAATGACCTGGTTGTTTGGCATTACAATTACCATTGGCAATGCCTTCTTTTCGGCAATCAGATTATCCTCGATGAAGTTAACCCTTCCGAAAAGGCTCCACGTTGAAGCAAGCTCCCCTGAACCGCCAAGCAGATACAAGACAGGATACTTCCTATCCGAACTATAACCTGGAGGAAGATAAATATACATTTCGCGTTCCCCTGACGTAATCTGCGAATAATAAATATGCCTGATCACCGTCCCATGAGGAACATTTTTCGCATCATAAAAAGCCGGGCTCTCTCCATGCACCACAAGTATGCTGAAACCAGGCTGTCCTGCGAAACCGGTCAGGTTATTCGAAGGATCATCAACACTTACCCCGTCAATAACAAGCTTGTAATAATATATTTCAGGTTCAAAAGGTCCCACTTTCAGGGTCCAGATTCCGTCTTCTCCCCTGGTAAAGGGAACTGGTTTTGACACTTTCAGGCCGAGCAGTACATTTCCGGAAAGATTTATCTCACGGGCATCCGGGGCTTTTATCCTGAAAATTACCATTCCATCATCACTTACCTCAGGTGAAATAACTGACGCCCCAAAAGGGACCAGATTCTGAGTATTCCTTTGCGGCGCCCAGTCGAGGTTTACATGTGCCTGCTGAGCTTCCGTAAAAATTGTTGTTGCTATGGCAATAAGTAAGGTCAGCAAAAGATGATTTATCTTTTTCATAAACATTCTTTTAATTTTTTCATCTGTAAAACATTTCATACCGCACGCCGCATACCACATGCCGCACACCGCATCACTTAAAAAGCATCGGCGCAAACTCAGAAAGGTAAATTCTCCAGTTGGCCCACGTATGTCCTCCGGTGCTTTCGCGATAAATATATTTTAAACCAACCTTATCGAGAGTTTCCCGTAATGTTACAACACCATTGTAGACAAAATCATCCTTGCCACAGGCGATCCAGTAAAGTTTGAAGCCGCTGTTTTTCAGTGCTGTAAGCTTTGTAATTCTTTCCTCTTCCTGCTTTGCAGCATCCTGAGTTTGCGGACCCATATTCATGATGCCCATACTGTAAACTCCTATATAGCTGAACATTCCCGGATTGTTATTGGTGATTGTCTGGGTGTGCATGCCGCCCATCGACAATCCGGCAATTGCCCTGTTGTCTTTTCCGGTGAGTGCACGAAAATTCTTTTCAATAAAAGGAACTACATCTTTTACAAGATGCTCCTCGAATTTCCCTGCATAGCGCTGGTAAGAAGCCATGCCCTGTTCTCCTGTGGAAGGGATCGGTGAAACCTCGTTCTGTGCACCTGCCTGGTTGGCATTGCCGTTAGTCATAACCACGATCATTGGTTTTGATTTGCCCTGTGCAATGAGATTATCCATAATCTGGGCTGCCCTTCCCATATTTGTCCAGGCATCCTCATCCCCGCCTGCACCATGCAGAAGGTAAAAAACCGGATATTTCTGTGTGCCTCCTTCATAGCCTGCAGGTGTATAAACGTATACTCTTCTCTGGAAACCGAGAACCTCTGATTTATACCAGACTTTTGTTACTGTCCCGTGAGCTACGTCATTCTTGTTAAAATAGAGTTCCGACTCAGGACCCGGGACGATGAAGAAACTCTGATAGTTAGAACCGTCGCGCCTTACCTGGACATTACTCTGATCAATAGCTCTTACACCGTCGACTGTAAAAGTATATCCGTAAAGCTCGGGCTTCAATGGTCCGACAGTGATACTGAACAAGCCGGTGTCGTTTCTTACAAGGCTTTCAGTACCACCAAATCCTGTCTGCCATTCTCCCGATACAGAGATTTTTGCAGCATCTTTTGCATAGACTCTGAAGGTTACCTTATTGTCGGGCAGAATCTCAGGTGATACTATCCTCGGAGGCATTCTGAATGCGGGTCTGGCAGCTGGTGCTGCGGCAGGCCTTGCCGGCTCCTGGGCCAGGGCACTGACCGTTATTATCAGGAACAGAAAATTTGTAACAATTGTTACAATTACCGGGAAACTTGTCTTTTTCATGATTTAAGATATTTATGTTTAAAATGTAAAGCCGGGTTAAAATTCCAGATCCTTTAAACTGGATAACTATTGCACAAGGACATTGCTTATTTCAGCTTTTTGAATCTCAGTTTCTGCGTCTTCAGGAAGAAGGAATCCCTCTTTTACAAGTTCTTCAGCTGCCTTCCTGACTGCCTCAACATATTTTTCATGTGAACTATAACGCTCATGAAGGGATAATCGCCGGTCTTTTGCTTCGATCCTTTCTTTTCTTGTTTTTTTAAATGGGATGAACATTCCGCTGAGAGAAGAGAGGTCGCCCCTGCCAGATCCTTCTCTCCTCAAAGCCCAGCCTGTGTAAGTACCAAGAGGGACTCTGATATTTATACCACGTATGCCTGCAATTTCATTACCATCGGTGTCAACCTTCGGAACCAGTGTTTTATAATTTTGTTCCGATTTGACTTCAGGAGGTTCTTTAGCGATTATTCCCGAAACATTCCTGAAATCATATTGCGGACCATAATCAAGAAGAGGAAGCTCATTTACCCTTCCATTGAAGGGAATGCCGGGAATATCGGGCCATCCTATGGCCGACTTATCGGGAGATACCAGGTTGCCCGATTCGATTGTCGGATAGCGGCTGGCAGGTGGATCTTTCCCTTCTGTTACCCATCTTTCAAGGGCAATTATCAGAGCACGATGATACGGAGCATACGAATTGTTATTCTGGCTGAAACCGCTCATCTGATCTGCAATCGCGGTGGGTGAGTGCTGGGTTCCTGAAAAAAGATATACCCTGACGTTATCCGGTATCTTTAAATCTCTGGTACCGTAAGAATCTGATGTAGTCAGGGAAGCCCGGAGCTGCCAGTATTCCGAAGAGCTAAGGGTCTGCATAATTTTAGGACTGGTACCTGTCTCCATGCATTTTTCAAGGATCCCTCCCGTTATTCCTGAAATTGGATCCAATTCTTTATCCCATGAAAAGGGAGGATCATTACCAGGGAAGAGATGGTCCTCATGCTGAAGGCCACCTCCGCCGGGACGTCCGAAACGGATATTCAGTGAGATACGGCGTGTTCCGACATGAGCGTTCACTCCATCGAATACTTTTAAACCTTTTTCATCCTGATTAAAACCGAGAAACAAAAAAGTGCGTGCAAAGTTGCTGCATTGCGATACACCCTGCATTATTGCAGCCCTTACAGGATTGATTGTCATATCTTCTGTGGCGATTGGATTCCGTAATCCTGAATCGTCTTTCAGATCATGTCTGAGGAATGACGTAAAATCGCGTATCGCAGCAAATCCTAGCCCAAGAACAAGGGGATCCTTTGCAGTATAGATAAGCTCATAAATATTATCAGGCTGAAATCCATTTTTAAGTGAGATTTTTGTAGTGCTGGGTGTTCCCGGAAACCGTCCTTTGGAACAGTCAGAAAATGCCCATTCGCTTTTGGGTACCGTATCACGGGTATCTGATTCAAGAATCCTTTTTGTCAGAGCTAAACCGGTATTGTCCAGGCTTACGGTCTCATAGCTGTAGTGTGTCTGCCCGGTAAAGAACCCCGCGCTCAGATTCAGTGTTGCGGTTTCCGAAATCACCTGGTACTCTGTCCTGAGTACGCCGGCAATTGTGTTACCCTTATCACTTGCATATGGGACCCTCATCGTAAGACGGTTATTGCCCCTGAGAATATCTCCCTGCCAGGCACACCAGAAATATATATAGCCCCGTTCCAGTAAAGCAGTATCAGCAGGAAATGCATTTCCACGGTTTGGAAGGCTAAGAAAAAGAATGCCGTTGCATTTTGTCATATCCGATGGACGAAGAATGATAAAATCGGAAATATAATCAACCATTCCACGTGAATTCCTGGGAGCAAGCTGAATATCCTGAATAACACTGTTCAGCTTATTATCCGGATTAACTTCACCATATGCCTGACCTGTAATCTTTTCATATGATCCTGCCTGACCAAAAACCTTACCGTTGGAATATGGTTCTGTCTTAGTGACAATAACCCTGTAAATTCTTGCTTGCAGAGGACTGCAAAAAGAAGACAATATCAGAACAAACAACAGAAAAAAGAATCTGAATTTCATCAAATGATCAGGGTATAATTAACAGACACACCGGAAGCAATATTTATTCCGGGACAATGAGCTATATTCATTTAAAGGATTAAATATTATTTTCATAACTTGTCATGTTCTAAAATTAATCAATAATCTACAAAATCGCAATGTCATCCGAGCGGATTAGTTCAATTGATATAATGAGGGGGCTTACCCTTCTGCTTATGCTCTTTGTCAACGATCTTAATATGGATGTTGCTCCAGCATGGCTCGGTCACATGAAAGCTGATTTTGATGGAATGGGACTTGCCGATTGGGTCTTCCCTGGATTCCTTTTCATTGTGGGCATGGCAATTCCGTTTTCATTCTCAAAGAGGATATCAAAGGGA
>CAZCQC010000222.1:0-5539 GCA_964500155.1 uncultured Rikenellaceae bacterium
AGCTTTTTGGTCTTAAGTAGTTTAATAATTCAATACAAAAAAACAATATTTGCATTAACTGTAAGTTAAGAATTGAGTAATTATTTTTCGGGAATATGCTAACCTGATGAGAAAACTTTTTATTTTTATCGCTGAAAAAGCGAGAAATTTGATCAGATCAAAAAAAATAGCCTTAGTAATACTCTTATTATTAATAGTGAGGTTCAACCCTGGAGCTGTTAACAAATCAGGAGGATTCCCCGACAGAATGGTTCCGGGGAGCATCCGTCTGACTAACTCAAATTCTTCAGGGGCTGAATTCGAGAAATGTAGCAACATAGTGGGATCATTCATGAAAAAATGGACCATCGAAGGTGCTTCTGTTGCAATTTCAAAGAACGGGAAACTTGTATATGCCAGGGGATTTGGATATGCTGATACTGCCACAGGAATTGAGATCCAGCCATATAGCAAATTCAGGATCGCCAGTATTTCAAAACTTGTGACAGCTGTTGCAATTATGAAACTTCAGGAAGAAGGCAGATTATCTCTTGATGATAAAGTCTTCGGACCTGAAGGGATACTTAATGACTCATGCTACTGTCATCCGAAGGACAAGAGAGTCTTCACTATTACTGTTGCCCATCTGTTAAGTCATGAAGGAGGATGGTCGCAGCGCTATGGAGATCAGATGTTCATGCCTCAGGTAATAGCAAATCAGATGAAAACTGACCTGCCGGTTGACGCAAAGACAATAATCAGATTTGCGCTTGATAAGAAGCTCCATTTTACTCCCGGAACAGGGCGCTCCTACTCAAATCTTGGATACAGTATCCTGGGACTAGTAATAGAGAAAAAATCGGGTTTGCCATATGATGAATATTGCCGGACAGCCATTTTTGAACCATTAGGCATTTATGATATGATTCCTGCCAGAAATTTGCCGGACCAGAAAGCTCCCTTCGAAGTAACTTATTATGAACCTTTCGGAATGCCTAAAAGACCGTCAATATATGGTACAGGTGAAATGGTACCGGTCAGGTACGGAGGAAATGATATTGAAACGCTTGGTGCAGCCGGGTCCTGGCTGGCCACGGCTCCTGACCTCATGCGTCTTCTTCTGGCTGTCGATGGATTAAGTTTCAATGAAGACCTTCTGTCTCAGGAGAGCATACATTTTATGACCGATCTGGATAATAAATTTGCCCCCGTCGGATGGAAGACAACTTATATTGATGGGACCTGGGTCAGGACAGGATCATTTGCAGGTACTGCAGGTATGATGAAAAGACAACCCGACGGAATATCCTGGGTAGTACTTCTGAATACCAGCGCATGGAACGGTCCTGAAATTCATTCCTATATCAACAGAATGATGTCTAAAGTACTTTTGCAGATTCAGGAATGGCCGGAACACGATCTATTTGAAAATTCATTACCCCTGCCTATAAAACTGGAAATATCGGGTATCAGCTGAAACAGACATGTGCTTTTCTGTTAATGTGAATCTGGTTAAAGATGAACTTGAAAACAGGTACGGTGCATCTTTTCCTGATCGCGACCGATACCAGCCAAGTTATTATTACTATGCTTTCGGACTCCCTGAACTTCCGGCAATCTGCTCAGGTTCCCCGGGAATGATTCAGCTTCTTAGATGGGGTCTTATCCCTTCCTGGACAAGGAATTCTAAAGATGCAAATGAAATCAGGTATAAGACTTTCAATGCCAGGGCAGAGAGTGTAAGCTCAAAACCATCTTTCTCAAAATCGTTCAAATCCAGAAGATGCATCTTACCCGTTAAAGGTTTTTTTGAATGGCAACATGTTGGTAACGAGAAGATACCGTGGTATATCTATCATGGCAGCGATGAAATATTTTCTATAGCAGGCTTGTATGATCAATGGGTTGAGACCAGTACAGGTGAGACTTTTAATACATTCTCAATCGTAACAACTGATGCAAATGATCTGCTGGCAATTATACATAACTCGAAGAAAAGAATGCCCGTTATTCTTGACAGGCTCAATGAAAACAGATGGATTAACCAGGATACAAATCCTGACGAAGCCTTTGCAATGCTTAAGCCCTGTCCGTCTGAAATACTAAAAGCCCATACTATCAGTAATCTTGTAAACAATAAAACGGCCAACAGGAATTCCTCTGAGGTCATTCGCCCGTTTAACCGGGCAAACAACTCCCTCCTTTTCTAATAAGATAGGTTCTGACTTGGTGATTTTACCTTAAGGCCATTACGCCTTAATGTCTTCACACCTTCACGCCTTCACGTCTTCAACCATTCTTACTGTGCCACGAATATATATGTAAGTGTCCCTTTCTGGATTTTTGGAGCGTTAAGATCGCTTTCAAATCTTGAAATAAGTGCTGCACCAATGGCTGTCTCAAGCAGACACTCATCCCTGGCAGTGCTTTGACCTTCTGCCACAGTGGCGTTTTCGACATTCCCCCTTTGATTTACTTCGATTACAAGTACGACCTTACCTGATCCCTGGCATTTGTAAATTGGTATCGGAAGATAAGTATGGTTACGCCCCTGCAGGTCATAATATATCCTGGTAGGACCCTGAAAATTGGCGGCCATTTTTTGTGAGTCGGTTGCCTTCTCTTCCTTTTTCACTCTCTTCTCCTGCTCCTCAAGAGCAAACTGGTCATCCTCAGTATCCTGGTAGTTACCTTTCTGTCCGTCAATGAAATTGTCAGTGCCAAGTTTTCCGCTCTGAATGAGTTCATCCTTTACTTTATTTATGTAATCGTCAGGGTCGATCTTTACTTCACTCTTGCTGGCAAGGTTACGGGCTATATTTAGCATTTCGACATCGTCATGAAGGATATTTTCGACTGATGTCGGTGGCAGCTCAATCTTTTTCTCTGCTGTTTTCTTTTCCTCAATAGCAGCAAACTCTATTTCAAATTTTTCAACTTGTTTCTCCTTCGTTCTCAACGACTGCAACTGAAAAGACATGAAGATAATGGCTGCTACCAGGTGTACAATAACAGTCCCAAGAATACCTACTACTTTACCTTCAAACCTTTTCACGATTTCTTCTTCTTCTGTTTCTTTGCTTTGATCCTGGCAGATTTGTTAGAATCCTGATTCTTAAATAATCCATTCTTTAGTCCGTTTATAAATTTTGCCCAGGCAAATGGATTAAGGAGATTATTGACAGGATACTGGTGGTTGGTGGCTGTCATCCTGAAATTCTGTTCCATGGCATTGTGGTAGGCTGCCTCCGGAGAAATTTTAATTCCTTTCGTATTTGAAACAGCCTCCGCTATAGATGCGATATTCCTGTTCATGTTCTCAATTTCTGGCCCTAAAGGCGACGGAGTTGACATATCCTTTATAAAATCACTGTAGCTCTTCCAGGGCATCACCACAACATTTTCAATTGGTATAGTATCAAGACGAAGTGAAATATCAAGGTTAAAATTCCGTCCCTCAAAATTACCTGGAAGAATAACAAGCTTCTTCTTAAAACCAAGAGCTCTGAAAAATATTGTGTCGCCAGGGGTACTCGTAATGCTGTATATACCTGTTTTTTCACTCAGGGTGCCTCTTCTCAGCTTCAGTGAAATAACTCCTACGTTTGACAGGGTATTGTTTTCCTCATCAGTTATGATTCCGCTGACCTGGAAAAACCTCTCTGTCTCCTGATTCTGAGCGGTTAATAAACAGAGTGGCAGCAAGAAAATTAAAAAAGTATATAGAGATCTGATCAATCTGATTTTTGTAATATTCAAACTCAGTTAACGTAACGAGCCTGCAAAATAAGCATTATTGAACGGAACGATAAAACTTTTAACTTATTTTTAAGTAAATTTCAAATCTGAACTTAATCAGGTAATTTTATACCGATTGGAAAAACTAAGTAAAGCGCTATGCAAAAACTTATGCTATTAGGCGATGAAGCTATTGCTTTGGGAGCGATTGATGCAGGACTGAGCGGAATGTATGCCTATCCGGGTACACCTTCAACAGAAATTATGGAATATATTCAGTCCTCAGGTGAAGCAACCGAAAGGGGTATTCAAAGGGAATGGTCAGCTAATGAAAAAACTGCACTCGAAACAGCGCTCGGGATGTCGTATGCCGGTAAGAGGGCAATGGCTGCAATGAAACATGTCGGCCTGAACGTTGCTGCTGATCCTTTTATCAATTCGGCGGTTACAGGGGTTAATGGAGGTCTTATCGTTGTTGCTGCCGATGATCCCTCAATGCATTCATCCCAGAATGAACAGGATTCAAGATTCTATGGAAAATTCTCATTTGTTCCGGTCTTTGAACCGTCCAATCAGCAGGAAGCATACGATATGGTTTTCGATGCATTTGATCTTTCAGAAAAATTCAGAATGCCTGTTCTGTTCAGGATCACAACCCGTCTTGCCCATTCGCGGGCGGCAGTTGAACGTAGACCTGCAGAACCTGAAAAACCTTTTCATCTTCCGTCTGACCTTCGGCAATTTGTCCTTCTTCCGGCAATCGCAAGAAGAAAATATAAAGCCCTGTTATCAGCTTACGAATCGTTAAAATATGATAACAGATTATCAAAATACAATATCTTCAAAGATGGTAGTAACCGGAAGTTAGGCGTTATTACATGCGGAATTGCATATAATTACCTGATGGAAAATTTCCCTGAAGGAGGCCCTGATTTCCCTGTGCTCAAAATTACAACATACCCTTTCCCAAAGGACATAATAAAAGATTTAACCGGAAGATGTGAAGAAATCCTGGTTCTTGAGGAGGGATTCCCGATCGTGGAAGAAGGTCTGAGAGGAATTCTGGATAATTGTCTGAAAATCAGCGGTCGTCTTGATGGAGCTGTACCACGTGAGGGAGAATTAAACCCTTCAATTGTTGCAAAAGCCGTCGGATTAAAAATCGATCCAATAATGAAAGTACCTGAAGTGGTTAAAACAAGGCCGCCATCATTCTGCAAAGGATGCGGCCATTCAGATACATTTAATGCAGTAATCGATGCTCTTAAGCCCTACAAAAGCGATGGCGTTTTTTCAGATATAGGTTGTTATACCCTCGCCGCTCTTCCCCCTTATAGTATAATTAATTCCTGTGTCGATATGGGAGCTTCAGTTACCATGGCCATTGGTGCAGCAGATGCAGGGTTGCGCCCTTCAGTTGCTGTAATAGGTGATTCAACTTTTACTCATTCAGGCATGACCGGCCTTCTTGATGCAGTGGTGAAAAACTCACCGGTTACCATAATAATTACTGATAATTCAACAACCGGAATGACCGGAGGTCAGAAATCGCATGCAACCGGTCGGCTGGCGAAGATATGCGAAGGCCTTGGAGTGACTCCTGAACACATAAGATCTATTATTCCTTTACGTAAAAATCATGAGGAAAACGTACATATTCTGCAGGAAGAGTTTGATTTCAATGGAGTTTCTGTAATTATTTCAGCCAGGGAGTGTATCCAGACAGCTTTGCGACAAAGAAAACAGGTATCATCAGAAAACAAAAGCAAAGAATAAGTAAAATGAAAATCGATATAGTATTAGCCGGAGTGGGAGGGCAGGG
>CAZCQC010000223.1:0-4018 GCA_964500155.1 uncultured Rikenellaceae bacterium
GATCGAAGGGATTGCCAGCGTTGATGAATCTGCTATTACCGGCGAATCAGCGCCGGTCATCCGCGAAAGCGGTGGCGACCGCTGTGCCGTAACCGGGGGAACTAAAGTACTCAGCGACCGGATCATCATTAAGGTAACGTCGGAGCCTGGCAATACATTTTTAGATCGTATGATTGCTCTGGTTGAAGGCGCAAAACGTCAGAAAACACCTAACGAAATTGCATTGATCATACTCTTATCGGGCCTTACCATTATTTTCCTGTTAGTGGTCGTAGCATTGCCGGCTTATTTTGGTTATAGCTTAAAAGCTTCAGGTTTGCCGGAAACCCAAAATCTTACACTGCCTGTACTGATATCATTGCTTGTGTGTCTTATCCCGACAACTATCGGAGGATTGCTGAGTGCAATAGGTATAAGCGGGATGGACAGGTTATTGCGAAAGAATGTTATTGCGACCAGTGGTAAAGCCATAGAAGCAGCAGGCGACACCGATGTTCTGCTTCTGGATAAGACAGGAACCATTACACTGGGCAATCGCATGGCTACTGAATTTATCCCCGCTGAAGGTTTCACAGTGGAACGGCTGGCAAATGCCGCACAACTTGCATCACTTGCTGATGAGACCCCTGAGGGGCGGTCAATTGTTGTTCTTGCAAAAGAAAAATTCAATATTCGCGGCCGTGAAGTTAAACAGCTAAATGCGACTTTTATTCCTTTTACGGCACAATCGAGGATGAGCGGTGTTGATCTGGTAACTACCGGAGGATCAATACAAAAAATACGAAAAGGTTCTTCAGAAGCCATCCGGACTTTTATTCAAAATAATAATGGCTTTTATCCCCAGGAAATCCGGAATATAGTTCTTGATGTTGCAAGAAGGGGAGCTACACCCCTGGTTGTGGCTGAAGATGAGAAAGCTTTAGGAGTTGTTCACCTTAAAGATATTGTTAAAGGAGGTATTAAGCAGCGTTTTGCCGAATTACGGAAAATGGGGATTAAAACTGTTATGATCACAGGAGACAATCCACAAACAGCCGCTGCCATTGCCGCCGAGGCCGGTGTTGATGATTTTCTAGCTGAAGCCAGGCCCGAAGATAAGCTTTTTCGAATACGCGAAGAACAGGCAAATGGTCATCTGGTTGGGATGATTGGCGATGGTACCAATGATGCACCGGCTCTGGCTCAGGCCGATGTGGGGCTGGCGATGAATACCGGCACCCAGGCTGCACGCGAAGCAGGAAATATGGTTGATCTCGATAGCAATCCTACAAAACTGATCGAAGTGGTTGAGACCGGAAAGCAGCTGCTTATGACCAGGGGAGCACTGACAACTTTCAGTATTGCCAATGATGTGGCTAAATATTTCGCCATTATTCCTGCCATTGCTACATTATTATATGTTACGTCTTCAGGAATTGCTCCTCTCAACCCACTTAATATTATGAAACTTACAACACCTGAAAGCGCTATTTTAAGTGCGGTAATATTCAACGCACTGATAATCATAGTCCTTATACCCCTTGCCCTGAAGGGAGTTAAATACCGGCCTATTTCGGCTAACCGTGTGCTCGCATTGAATATTGCCATTTATGGTGTCGGAGGATTGATAATTCCATTTATTGGTATAAAACTGATAGACATGCTGCTTGTATTTTTACATATGATCTGAGACCCGGAAAAATAAAAAATTTGAAAAGGAGATTATTATGAAAACACAAATAATCATAGCAATTAAATTCTTATTGGTTATGACAATACTTACCGGGATTATTTATCCTTTTCTGATGACGGGATTGGCACAATTAATATTTCCAGCAAGAGCTAACGGGAGTCTGGTAATGAAAGATGGCAAAATTGCAGGCTCTGAGTTAATCGGGCAGAAATTCGACAGTATTATTTATTTTTGGCCACGACCCTCAGCCATCGACTATAATCCGGTGCCATCGGGAGCTTCAAATCTCGGTCCGACGAGTGACAAGTTAAAAAAACAGGTTGAGGAAAGACGCAGATTATTCGCGACAAGTAATTCATTAACCGATACAAAAGCTATCCCAAAAGAGATGCTTTTTGCATCTGCCAGCGGCCTTGATCCACATATTTCACCCGAATCTGCTCTTCTCCAGTTAGATAGAGTCGCAGGGGCAAGGAATCTTGATGAAAGACAAATACAAAAGGTAAAACAGCTCATTAAGAACAAAACTCAGGGACCTCAGTATTTTCTGTTTGGAGAACCCAGAATCAATGTGTTTGAACTAAATTTGGCTTTGGATAGTCTCAGACAATGAATTACGATGATAACAGACCGGATCCGGATGAACTTTTAGCTTCTTTAAAGTTCGAGGAGGAAAAAAGCAATCACGGCAAGTTAAAAATATTCTTTGGAATGTGTGCTGGTGTGGGTAAAACCTATACTATGCTTCAGACAGCTCAGGCTGAGAAGTTGAAAGGGAATGATATTGTTATCGGTTATATTGAAACACACAACAGAGAGGAGACCGCCAAACTGGCGGAGGGTATTGAACTGATTCCCCGAACAGCATACGAATACAAATCCACTTCTGTTCAGGAGATGGATTTAGATGCAATTATTAACCGGAGACCTCAGATTGTTATTGTTGACGAACTCGCACACACTAACACACCTGGCAGCCGCCATACAAAAAGATTTCAGGACGTTCAGGAAATTCTTGAAAGCGGTATCAGCGTTTATACCACACTAAACGTTCAGCACCTCGAAAGCCGTTCTGAAACCGTGGCACAAATTACCGGAATAATAGTACATGAAACAATACCTGATGCGGTTTTTGAGAATGCTGATGAGGTTGAACTGGTTGATCTGACTCCTGAAGAATTGCTTCAGAGGCTTTCGGATGGTAAAGTTTATACTCCCGAGAGGTCGGGAGAAGCTGCAAAAAATTTTTTCCGCGAAGGTAATATAAACGCCTTGCGTGAAATGGCCTTGCGTATTGTTGCCGACAGGGTGGACAAGCAACTGCACGATTACATGCAGCATAAACATATTCGTGGCCCCTGGAAATCTGGTTTGCATCTGCTGGTTGCAGTAGGGCCGAGCCCATATTCCGGTAAATTGTTGCGATGGGCTAAAACTCTTTCTTATTCCATGGGTGCAAACATTCAGGCAATTTATATCGAAACCCTGCGGAAACTTAATCCAAAAGAGAGGGAGCAACTCGATAAAAACATCAACCTCGCTAAACAGTTGGGCATTAAATTCCGGATCATTACCAACAATGATATTGTAAAAGGAATTATCAATTTTGCCCAGAAAGAAAACGTCACCCATATTATTGTCGGGAAACCGAGAGTCCGAAACCTGATTTCTTTGCTCCGCCTTGGCAGATATGTTAACAGGCTGGTACGGTATAGCGGAAATATCGACATTTATATACTTGGAGCCGATAATCAGGCCAGAGACCGCTTTCAGTACATGGTTTCAGTTCCACCTTTTACTTCAACCATCCGGCAATATCTAATAACTTCATTACTTGTTGTTTTATCATCAGCAGGGTTCTATCTGTTGAAAGATCTTATTGGTTATCAGGTAATTTCATTTGCCCTGCTGTTTTTGGTTTCAATCCTGGCTATTTTTTACGGGACAGGTCCTATTTTACTGGCAGCAACCCTGAGTGCACTGATTTGGGATTTCTTTTTCATTCCTCCGCCATTTACATTACATATTGAGAAACCAGTTGATGTGCTGATGCTTATAATGTTTTTTATAATTGCCCTTCTAAACGGGATCTTAACTTCAAGAGTACGCCGCCAGGAGAAGAAAACTAGGATCCGGGAGGAAAGAACACATGCTCTGTATCAGCTTACTCGAGAGTTAGCTATGGGAACGGGAATTGATGAAATTACGAAAATTGGAGTCAGGTATATTCAGAAGTATTTTAATTTGGATTGTGCAATTATTCTTAAGAATGACTTTAATCAACTTGATAATAAAATTCATAATGAGACTAAAGCGGAACTTTCGGAAAATGAAATAAGCATCGCA
>CAZCQC010000224.1:0-12850 GCA_964500155.1 uncultured Rikenellaceae bacterium
TGGGTCTTTATTCCAAAGTTTCCTGCATAAATATCAATAAATGAAGGATAAACAGTCTTACCTTTAAGATCATAAATGACAGCACCTTTTGGAAATACAAGCCCCTGCCCTATTTTTTCGATCCTTCCGTCAGAAATCAGAATATCCGTATTTTCAATAGTTGACTGGTAATCAACAACTACACGGGCATTTTTCAGTCCGTAAATCTCAATCCTTTTATCACTTACTCCGGTAACAGGTGCATTGTCAATCTGTGCGTAAAGATTCAGTGACAGAAAGGTCATAAAAAGCAGGAAGTTCCTTCTCATAATAAATAAGCTTTGAAAATAATTTTCTCATGAACGGACTCAGAAGCCAGTCGAAGCCATTCAGTGTTCGGCAGGACTTTTCAAGATTCAGGGTTCAAATTTAAGATAATCTTCAAGGTAAGCAAATACCGGTGTTAGTTTCCCATTTTGCAAAATTGTTGCCCGTTCTATCATATGACTTCCGGTAACTGTAAATAGATCATGTAATGCATTTCTCATTAATTGTTTACCGAAATCCAGAGAAGCATCACGCGGAAGCTCTCCCGGCAGGTTATCTATCGACATCACTGTTATATTCGAAGGTCGTATAAAAGCTGGTTCTTCATTCTCAAGAACAGGGTTGTAACCGTAAAACGGGTCAGAAATAGTTGTGGACCTGAGAGTTGATGGCACCGGCCCATTGATATCGCAGCTGATATCGGCAATAACAGATATTTTGAAGTCACTTTTTTTAATATCGTCCTTTGTGAAAAAAACCGGTGAACGAGGATCCCAGTAATGGCCAGTTATAAGGATATCCGCGACTCTGGTAAAAGGCAGGAAAGCTGATTCATAGTCTCCGGGATGTCTCGTAAAATGGCTGAAGCTGAATTGTTGCTTGTTTTTATGCCTTACATAATGTTCCGGACCTATCTGGCAGACAACAGGTACTTCAAATTCACGGTTCAGAAAGTCATCAGGTTGAACCTGAACAATATTGCAGATGTTCATCGTTTCCATTGCGCCTTTTGCTACCCGTCCGGTACCAGTTATCACGATTTTAAGTCCGGGTTTAAGTTCAATCAGCCTGAGTCCTGCCCACATCTCGTCGAGATCGCGGCATTGATAAGCTGGTTTCAGCTTGAACCGGTTAGTTTTGATTCCTCTGGCTCTTAACCCATTATATGCTCCTACTATGCCGGCCCATTTGCCGAAGGCAACAACCCGTTCACCTCTGTCGGTTGTCAGATACTCATAATCAATCAGGGTGATTTTTTTTTCAGCCATCTCCCTGAATAATTCACGGTTATGAGGCTGTTTCTTGGCGACATGGGCAAAGAACAGGTAAGTTTTATCCGGCATCAGGGTTCTTTTGTCAACTTCTTTCACTCCCATCAAAATATCGCAATCATGCATATCCTCTTTAAGAGGGATATCGAGATATTCATATTCATCATTCGGGTATGATCTGAAATCACTTGGCTGAACGAAAAATTCAACAAACGGATACAATTCTTCAAGAGCAATTATCTGCGGTGGTGTAAGCGGGACTCTTCTGTCAGGAGGATTTTTAGTCTCACGCAATATACCAACCTTTAATGTCTTTTCCATAGGTGACAAATAGAGAAACTCACCAAATGTAAGTATTATGGCAGGATTTTTGCCTGACTTTGATCGGATGCCCGCAAAAAATTCGTATTTTTGGGCCATACTCCGGGGGCTGATTTGGTTTTGACAGCATGAGGGGTGGTATGTAAGCATGCAGTGTGTGGTGGCGCGTCACTTTAACAGTGTCACAAAACAATAACTGGCGAATCTAATTACGCTCTCGCTGCTTAAGCGAACAAAGTAGCTTAAGCTTTATCCTGGCACATGTGCCGGGACGGGACGTTTCCCGGGCGGTCAAGCCCTGATCCAACCCGATAAGGAAACGCACGCAATCCGGGGCTAGCCTGACGATCGTTCCGTTCCGACGGCGAAACAAACAGGAACTAAGGACATGTTAGGTCGTTCTGCAGCTGACAGGTCTCGAAAATCAAGCAGGACTAAGCATGTAGAAAGCTTATGGTCTCCATGTTTGGACGCGGGTTCGACTCCCGCCAGCTCCACAGAATGAATCCCGGCACATTTGCCGGGATTTATTTTTCATCCTATTAAAACTACTATTGGTCAAAATATTGTTGCGGAGGAATTATTTGGGTTGTATTATATTTAATAAGCATATATCTCTGATTATATGAGTATTAGACTTAACATGATAATCGAAATGTTAATTTTCCTTAAAAAGATTGGTAAATTTCAACCACATTTTGACAGACGTACAATTTTAAATGACTAACAAAGTATTTTTATTGACTAAACTTAAATTTTCTCAAAATAACCATGTCTTTATTCCTCGCAATATTGTTAACATCATAACATATGTTTGCCAGCTTGGCTCTTTATTGCTAATTTTATGATCGGATTTAACAGATCCGGTTGATGGAAAGGCCAAATGTTAAATATAATAGCGAAATAATTAATTATCAACCAGTTAAGGTTATTACGGGAGATAAAGCAGTATCTATGGATGATAATCAGAACAATCCTGTTTTTGAGAGCCTGCTGGCTGAGGGCGGTGAGAATTTTTATCATTATATAAACTGGCTGGGACTGGGTAAGGATCTGAATCTGATGATATTGTCTTCGATACATCATTATTATTATGATTTCAATGATCTTAAAGGTGTTAAAACACTTATCAATCTTAAGAAACTTAACGAGATAAACCACATTGACACTTTTCTGGGTAATGTTTTCCGCGTGCTTCCCCAAAAGGCCAGTTTTGTAGGATGCTTCAAGGACAACAAGATCCGTGGCGGGATTTCGGTTCCATTTTATCAGTCATTCAAATTCCTGAACGGTCTCATAAATATGATAGATTCCAAAACTGACAGATTTATGACCAGGAAGGATGTTATCAAAATACTTGAATCGCATGATTTCAGGATAGTCGATATGACTGAAATCAGCAACATAACTTACTTCTGTGCGGAAAGTTTAAAGAAACCTGTTTAACGCGACAGGCAAGCTGCCTTTTTTATAACTTCTGAATAAGGTAATCTCCAAAAATATTTTCAAAACCGGATTTTTAATCTAATTTAAAAAGTCATTTGTCAAAATATAATTGACCCATCTAAAATTTCTATGTGGCAAAAGCTGCATGCTTAACAGATTGATTATTAGTTGTTTTAGATTTTAAGCAATCCCATTTTTTTAAAATCACTTCAGAATTCCTTATAAATTAACCCGACCTTTTGACGTAGGTCTCTATTTCATATTTAAACGGCTGGTGAGAGTTGATGATTCAATGATAATATAAGACCAGCACTTTATAAAGATAGCGGATTTGCCCATTAATTGGGCTTTTGCCACTTGACACCCATTCACTTATTCAATACTTTTACCTCGTTATCAAATTAAAAGAAATGGAACAGATTTCAGTTTTGGGAAGAACTAATGTCAGTGACAAACTCACAATGCAAAACTTCGATGAGAATTTTCTTTCAGAAGACTCACCATCAGCAAATCCTGTCATGGAAAATATCCTTTCCGAAGGAGGTGATGATTTCTTTCAATACCTTAACTGGATAGGACTTGCCAAAGAACCAAATCTGATGGTTCTCTCGTCGATGCATCACTATTATTATGATCACAACGATCTGAAGGGGATCAGAACTTTGATTAACCTCAGGAGGCTTAACCAGGTCAGACATATTGAAAGCTTTCTTCATACTCTTTTCAGGATACTGCCTTCAAGATCATATTTTGTCGGATGCTTTAAGAATAGTGATCGCAGCGGTTACAGAACAAAATTTCACAAGCCAGCCAGGTTCTTCAATAACCTTGCCGGCATTTTTGATTCACGGACTGAAAAGAGCATGTCAAAGAATAATGTAACAAAACTTCTGGAAGAGTATGGCTTTAAAGTCAATGATTTCACTGATATAAACGGAAAAACCTATTTCTACGCTCAAAGTCTCAGAAGGCAAGGTGAATAATAAAAGTCATAACAATTAGTTTTCACTATTAATGGGAAAATATACTAAATGTCAGTTTTTGGTAAGATATTTGTAAAAGGGAATACCTGATCTGTCAGATCATAAATTATGGATATATTTAATAGTCTGATCCGCCTAAAAATAATTCCGTTTCTGGAGAAATGGAAGCTTGTTAACATTATCCTTGGTTCAATTGATATCCTTGCAATTGCTTTTGCTTTTCAGTTCGCATTCTTGTTTAATTACTACGGGGAAGGTGATTTCTTCTTTTTCGAAAGAAAGGACCTTACCTGGATATTTCTGGCAATCCTTCCGATCTGGCTTATTACCTTATATGTAATAAATGCTACAGAAATACCGAGGACAAAAAGATACCGGACGCTGTTTTTTGAATACATTCAGTCGGCCGGTGCGGTTAGTGTAATCCTGCTTTTGTTTTATTTCGTTTTTAAGCTTGGCTATCTGTCGAGGTTATTTCTTGTTGAGTTTGCCTTTCTCGGATTCCTGTTTTTACTGTTCGCGAGAACCCTGGAATACAAGGTCTTCAAAATATACCGGGCAAGGGGATTTAATTATGTAAACATTGTGCTTATAGCCGATGACACATCAATTCCATTCATAGAAGATCTCCGTCTGAATGTAGACTGGGGATACCGGATAACCTTTATTTTCGCAAGCTCAGATCTTCTGATCGAAAAATATGGAAAGATCTACCGGATATTACCTGAGAAATCGAAAATGGTAATAAATGACCTTATGGAAGTTGATACAATCGATGAGGTAATTTATATTAAGAAGGAGGTGAATCCGTCAGAAATAAGGAAAACAATGAGATCCTGCGAAGAGCTGGGGGTTGTTTTCAGGTTAAAATACCGCGATATCCAACTTAATCTTACGAACGCTTTTACATCGGTGATCGGGAATGAGAAATTTCTTACATTTATTAATGTACCTTACAAACCGGCTGCAATTGCTTCGAAGAAATTCATGGATATAAGCGGGTCTGTCATACTGCTGCTTATCCTGTCTCCCCTGATGCTTTTAATAACTTTGATGGTAAAGCTTACCTCAAAGGGACCGGTTATCTACAGGCAGGCAAGAGTAGGATTACGCGGCCGGCAATTCGACCTGTACAAATTCAGAACAATGGTGGTCGATGCAGATAAAATTCGTGTCGATCTTGAATCAAAAAATGAGATGGACGGACCGGTATTTAAAATAAAGGATGACCCGAGAATAACATCAATAGGCAAGTTCCTGAGGAAAACAGGGTTTGACGAATTGCCCCAGTTAATAAATGTTCTGAGGGGAGAAATGTCGTTGATAGGTCCCCGCCCCCCATTAAAAAGTGAGACAGAACAATACAAAAGATGGCAGTTAAGACGTTTATCAGTAAAACCCGGCCTGTCGTGTTTCTGGCAAATCATCCCAGACCGTAATAACGTTAAATTTGACAAATGGATGGAAATGGATCTTGCATATATTGACAATTGGTCACCTCGTTTGGATTTTGTAATTTTGCTTAAAACAATAAAAACTGTTTTTCAAAGAACAGGAGTATAAATCTTATTTAGCCTATTTATGAAAAAAGTAACTTCCACTGGCGGCAGGATATCTCTTGCCATCCTTCTGATGGTATTCATCAGTTCTTGTGTACCTTCAAAACAATTAAGCTATTTTAATGATATTGATGAACTGGAGAAGCCTGTGGTCAATCCCAAAACACAAAAGACCATCCTTCCATTCGACAGATTATATATCAGAATTCTAAGTATTGACCCACAGACAAGACTAATATTTGATTTCCCTGATGAAGTGCGTTACTCAAGTGCATCAAACAGCATGATCGGATATCTTGTTGATGAGTCAGGGAATATCGATTTCCCTTTTGTCGGTAAAATAAATGTAGGATCTTTGACGCTTAAAGATGCAGGAACTAAAATTCAGAATGCACTCGGGGAATATGTAGCTAATACCACAATAATAGTAAAATTCATCGACAACCAGGTCTCTATTCTTGGAGAGGTCCAGCAACAAGGGGTATATTCATTTTCGCAGGATAAGCTGAACGTCTATGAAGCACTGGCTCTCGGAGGAGGACTGACACGTTATGGTAATCGAAGGAATGTGATCCTGATCAGGCAGGAAGGAGATAAAATAATGCATCATAAGCTGAACCTTTCGGATTCAAAAATCGCCAGCAAGGACTATTACTATGTAATGCCAAATGACGTTATAGTTGTTGAACCATTGAAATCAATATCAACAAGTTATTCAAACATAACCTACACAACAATATTATCCTCAATTACCACGTTGATTGCAGTGATGTTGTTTGCAGGCCTAAGCATTCAATAAATATATGACGATGTTAAAGACAATAGAACCGGATTCATCAATTGCCCCTCTCAAGTACTTTATCTTAAAGGTAGCTTCATTAAAGTATCTGTACATGGCTTTGATAGTATTATGCCTGGCGATCGCTTTCCTTTTTAACCATTTTTCGAATAAAGTGTATGAAGCATCTGCTTCTTTGAGTCCGGTTGAAGATAAAACTTCATCCATACTTAGATCAAATGAACTCTTCAGCGGATTGCAATCGCTTGAATCATTGCGTAATATTGAAAATGACATAAACAATCTCAGTTCATTTGAGCTTGTTTATTCAACTGTCAATAGTATGAATCTTGAAGTGAGCTATTTCAGTGAAAGCAAAAAGATTCTGAAGGAGACAAATGAGTTATTCGGTACGACTCCCTTTACGGTAAGTATCGACAAGTCGCATATTCAGCCTATTGATGCAAATCTCTACATTACATTACTTGACGAATCATCATTCAGGCTTACTGCGTCACAAAAGAGGGTTTCATTCTATAATTATGTTGATAACCAGATAGTAAGTGAAGATAACGTTCTGGAAATTGATACAATATGCAGATTCAATGAACCGATCAGCAACAGGATGCTAAGATTCTCAGTTGCCCTGAATAAGGATTTTCCTTTAGAAAAACCAGAGGCCAAAAACCGTTATTATTTTAAATTCAATCATCTTGACTATCTTGCCAAGGGCTATCTTAAAAAGCTGGAAGTTGAAAAAGCTTCCCCGCTGGCATCAATTATTAATGTCAAATTCTCGGAAAACAACCTTAACAAAACCATAACTTTTCTGAACCGTTACCTGAGTTCATTCCTTGAAGAGAACCTTGCCAAGAAGAACAATATGGCTTCGAAGACAGTAAATTTCATCGACTCCCAGGTATCAGATATGGCTGACTCGCTTGTCAGATCAGAGTCTGCCTTGAAAAACTACAGGTCAGCAAATCAGGTTATGGATCTTAGTTTTCAGGGTCAGCGTGTTTATGAACAAATGACCGAAATTGATAATGAACGCGCCAGTCTTAAAGTTCAGGAAAGATATTATAACTATGTTATTAATTATTTTAAAATGAACGCTGATGTTACGGGTCTTGCACCTCCATCAGCAATGAATGTAAGCGATCCCATAATAAATCAGATGATAACAAATCTGAATGAGCTTAATGCCCAGAGATCCGCTATTCTTTCCGGAAGCAATGCTCAGAAAAACATTTTTATCAAACAGATAGACGATAAGATTAATTTTCAGAAACAAATTATTCTTGAAAACTTCACCAACAATCTTAACACTCTTACACTGTCACTGAATGAGCTTGACTACCGTCAGAACAAGCTCTCAAGGGAGGCTTCGAGTCTGCCAAGGACTGAAATGAATATGGTCAGCATGCAAAGGAAGTTCGACCTGAACGATGAAATATATACTTTCCTTCTTCAGAAAAGATCTGAGGCTCAGATTTCACTTGCATCCACGCGACCTGATTATGAAATTGTTGAGCCAGCCAGGACTATTACCTCCAAAATTGTTGCTCCAAAGAGTGCCATAAACTACATGATGGCCCTGTTCTTTGGACTGCTTCTGCCAACTCTCTATCTGATGATAAGAGACTTCTTCGATGATAAGATAAGGAGTATAAATGATGCAGAATACATGCTCCACCGATCTGTAATGAGTGTGATTTACAGTAATAATCTGAAGAGTGAAGCCGTAGTTGCTGAATTCCCGAAATCGGCCATCTCCGAATCGTTCAGGAATCTCAGGAGCAGCCTTTTCCTTAAATCTGACCATGAAAAGTCGAAAGTTATCCTTATAACTTCCTCACAACCCCAGGATGGTAAAAGCTTTGTTTCGCTTAATCTTTCATCATCGATTGCATCAGTCGGGTATAAGACAGTCCTTATCGACTGTGATTTAAGACGACCTACACTTCATATTAAGCTCAGGGAAGATAATACCAGGGGAATTTCGAATTATATGATTAAAAAGGCAACTGCTGAAGAAATCATAAGGAATACTTCTATTACCAACCTCGATTTTATTTCAGCGGGGCCTGTAATTCCGAATCCCTCAGAGCTTATGGAATCGGGAATACTTGATAATCTTATAAATTACCTGAAGACAAAATACGATTATATAATTATTGATACAACTCCGGTTGGAATTGTTGCCGATGCCATACTGATGATGAAGTATGCTTCGAAGGTGTTGATGGTTATTAGGAACAATTACACGAGGAAAGACATATTCGCCAATGTCATTAATAACCTTAAATCGAATAAGCTTAGTAATTATGACATTGTCTACAACGACCTGAACCTTCATAAAAGTTCATACCGTCATTACAGTAACTATTATATTAAAAACTAGGCCATCTATATATTTTAGTTCAATTAATTTATTATTATTCAACCAATTAGCTATGAGCACTGATGCAATTGCAATTAAGAGCAAAGTCAAGGAATATATCCAGCAGGCAACTTTTGTAGATAAAGACAAGATCAAGGATGATTCTTTGATATTCAAAGAAGGATATTTTGATTCCATGGGATTTGTTGTCCTGATTACATATCTCGAAGAGAACTTCAGAATCAAGACCACAGATTCAGATCTGGTTGAGGAAAATTTTGAATCGATAAACGCCATTACCGATTTTATAATTCGTAAAAACGGCAATTAGTTATGTGCGGAATCGCAGGTATAATAGATTACAAAGGCAAAGCGGCAAGCAGACCTGTAATCGAAGCGATGCTCTGCGCCATAAATTACCGTGGCCCTGATGAAAGCGGTGTTTACCTTTCTCCGTTTGCCGCAATAGGTAATGTCCGGTTAAGCATTGTCGACCTCTCGACAGGGCAACAGCCCCTGTCTGATCCATCGGGTCGTTACTGGATCGTCTTTAACGGGGAGATATTCAATTATCCTGAGCTCAGGGAAATGCTCCTTAAAAAAGGTCAGACATTTCAAACTCATTCCGACACTGAGGTCCTGGTTCAGCTCTATTCACTTTATGGAAAAGAGTGTTTACCGATGCTAAACGGGCAGTTTGCCTTCGCTATCTGGGATAAGCTGGAAGAAGAGGTCTTTATTGCCAGGGACAGAATAGGGATACGTCCTCTTTTCTATCATTCTTCAGAGAGAGGCTTTTCATTTGCTTCCGAGATCAAATCACTTTTTGTTCAGAAAGAAATATCTCCTGAATTCTCTCATAAGAACCTGTCACAGATTTATACATTCTGGACCGCAATTACTCCAGGCACGGCTTTTAAGGACATTTATGAATTATCTCCGGGGCATTATCTTATTTATAACCGTAAGGGCATTCATATCAATAAATACTGGGATCTTCAATTTAATAACGGGTATAAAGACATTCAGTTCCACGAAGCACTTGAACAATTCCATGAATTGTTATATGACGCTGTCAAAATCAGATTAAGGGCAGATGTGGAAGTCGCCGCATACCTGAGCGGAGGAATTGATTCGACCTCAACTGTTGCCTATATTAAACAAATTGAACCGGGAATACTTAATACTTTTTCAATAGGTTTTGATGATGTAAACTTTGATGAAACTGCTTATCAGGATGAAGCTGTAAAATTTCTTGATACAAGGCACAGGTCAATAGTCTGTACATCTGACGAGATTTCTGAAAGCTTCCCTAAAGTGATCTGGCATACTGAAACACCGGTAACCAGAACTGCTCCGGCACCAATGTTCCTGTTGTCAAGGCTGGTAAGAAAGAACAATATAAAAGTGGTTATAACCGGCGAGGGAGCTGACGAAATGCTGGCAGGCTATGATATTTTCAAGGAGGCTAAAATAAGAAGATTCTGGGCTAAACAGCCTGATTCTGAAATACGCCCCCGGCTGCTTACAAAGCTCTATCCTTACCTGCCTCAAATGAAACAGGCTAATCCTGCAATACTTAAAATGTTTTACGGATATAAGCTTGAAGAGATAAATAATCCATTCTATTCACATCTGTTAAGATGGAATAACTCGAACCATATAAAGAAGCATTTTTCTGATCAGATCAAATCAGAATTGAATGGTTATTCCCCGCTGGAAAACCTTGAGGAAAAGCTTCCGGAAGGATTTGACAGATGGGACTATCTTGAAAAGTCCCAGTGGCTTGAGACATCGATTTTTATGTCGGGTTACCTCCTCTCTTCTCAGGGCGACAGAATGGCAATGGCTAATTCGGTGGAGGGACGATATCCATTTCTTGACTACCGGGTAATTGAATTCTGCAACAAGCTACCCGGCGATTTTAAACTTAATGGGCTTAATGAGAAATTTCTGCTCAAGAAACTGATGCAGAATAAAATCCCGGAATCAATAATCAGGCGTTCAAAACAAGCTTACAGAGCACCTGTTAAAAGCGCATTTTTCCTGAAAAAACCTCCTGAATATGTCAGGGAAATGCTTACTCCGGCATCATTCGGCAAAACCGGAGTCTTCAATTATAATTCGATTTCCGGCCTGCTCCAGAAAATAGAGAAAACGGGGAATTCATCAGAGGTTGAAGACATGATTCTTGCATCGGTAATATCAACACATCTTCTTCATAGTCAGTTTATTGATAAACATAATGAAAATTTCCAGACCGGGAAATTAAATAATCTGAAAGTAATAAACGAGATATAAAAATATATGAACACAAGGAAACCTTTTTCAAAGGAGATTATCCTTCTTGAAAATATCGAAGAAGCAACCGGCAAGATAACCGGCAAGCTTCAGCAGGATATTCTGATCAATTTTAAAAGGACTGGCGCAGTGGTCGGCATAAGTGGCGGTATTGACTCTTCAGTGTGTCTTGCACTCTCTGTTAAAGCATTTGGAGCTGATAAAGTAGTTGGAATTATTATGCCTGAAAAGGATTCAAGTCCCGACAGCGAAGAACTTGCACTTGAACTGGCCGGGAAATTCGGGATCAGAACTTTAAAGGAAGTCATAACCGGTGCACTTGACGGATTTAAATGTTACGACAGGCGCGATGAAGCTGTTAAAAGAGTATTCCCGGAATATGATCCGAAAACTTATAAGATGAAGATTGGCATCAGGCAGAGCGGACTTTACAATAATCTTCCGCCGCTCTTTACTCTGAGCATAATTGATGATAAAGGTGTACAGCAGGATAAAATGCTTCATGCCAGGGAATATCTGCAGATTGTTGCTGCTTCAAACTTTAAGCAGAGATCAAGGATGTCGATTTTGTATTATCATGCCGAAGCCCTGCATTATGCAGTTGTAGGAACTCCGAACAAACATGAACAGGAACAGGGTTTCTTTGTAAAGCATGGTGATGGAGCTGGCGATGTGATGCCAATAGGTAATCTTTATAAAACACAGGTTTACCAGCTTGCTGAACATCTTGGTGTGCCACACCGGATAATTGAAAGAACACCCACAACCGATACCTATTCAGCAACACAGACCCAGGAAGAGTTCTTTTATCAGCTTCCGTTCAGACTTATGGATATTTACTGGTATGGATTTGAGAATGGCTATACGCCACAGGAGGTTGCAGGTGTAATGGGAGAAACGGAGGAAAGAGTTGACGCACTGTTCAGGAACTTCGAACGGAAACGCAAAACAACAGAGTACTTAAGAATGCCCCCTGTAAGGGATTATTTTGGAATCTAACTAAGACTTGAAATAATGAATGCCTTTGATTACTTTTTTGAGAAGACATCAGATCTTGAGAAGTTCTTTCTGGTTGGAAAGGATAACCTTTCTTTTAAAGAACTATATGGTTCTTCATTTCATCTTGCCTCATGGCTCAGAAAAGAATTTGGTACAAATAAGAACATTCTTCTCCTGTCAGTGAATAACAGGTTCTTTCTTACAGCCTATTTTGCCATTATCAAATCAGGTAATGTTTGCATTCCTCTCGATCCGAACATTGAGAAGGAAAATCTGGAATATATTACCGGGCTGACTAATCCGGTAATGATATTCATGACGAGGGACATTGAACGGAAAATTTCAACCGGTGCGGTTAAATGCATCTTCCCCGACACAATAGGGAAAGATGAGTTCAGTGGGCCTCTTACTGGTGTTGAAGAAAACTTTGACAGTGAAGCCTGTGCTGAAATAATATTCACATCCGGATCAACGGGTGTGCCAAAAGGAGTAATGATCTCACATAAGAACCTTATCGCAAATACTGGCTCCATAGTAACATATCTTAAGCTGAATAAAGAGGACAGAATGCTCGTTGTCCTGCCATTCTATTATTGTTATGGATTATCCCTTCTTCACACCCATTTGCTTGTCGGGGGCTCGATCGTTTTAAATAATTCATTTATTTTTCTGGGAAGTATTATAAAAAATCTTCTTGAGTATAAATGCACTGGATTTGCTGGCGTACCAAGTCATTTCCAGATATTGCTCAGGAAATCAGACAATTTCAAAACCACAAAGTT
>CAZCQC010000225.1:0-18164 GCA_964500155.1 uncultured Rikenellaceae bacterium
TGTTACTGGTTTGGAGTCATAAGCTTATTCAGGCTGAGTTCGTTAGCAGGAATAGGCCAGATGTACCCAATGCTTGTAGACGGAATTGATAATACAGTACCCATTGCACCGCCATTCTTTTCGGGGAAAGGCAGGTTCGACCTCTGAAGATCCATGGTTCTGATACCTTCACCAAGGAATTCAAGGTTTCGTTCAAGAAGTACAGCGGTGTAAAAATCAGACGCCGCAGCGAAACTGGCAACTGTATAAGCGCCTGTCGCAAAAGACCGTGTTCTAACAGCATTCAGAAGGTCAACAGCTCCCTGTGTAACGGCTCCTCCTGCCTTTACAAGCGCTTCAGCACGATTAAGAAGTACTTCGGCATATCTTATAACCGGTGCATAGTTTGTAAGTGTTGTATAATCAGGGAATTTTGTAAGGAAATATTTACCACCGGTTAGATTTAAACTGGTCTTCCTTACATCTGTTGCATCCATAGCAGCATATGCAAATCCAGGATTTAGATTCAGAAAATATGATTCTGAGGAGAGGTAGGAATAATAATGAGGAAGTCCGTTCTGAGTACCGGGAGTGCTTGTGGTAGTAAACGGCATCGACAGTATCGATTCCTTTGAGGTATAAGGACTTGCGAAGATCGCTGTAAAACTCGGATTTAATGCAAATGCCACACCAGTTGATGCTGTGAAAGGTTCTGCTGCTGAGACTATTTTGGCAGATTCCGTAACTACTGAAGCCCAGTTTTGCATATTCAGATAAACCCTGGTTTTAAATGCAATAATAGTATTCTTATGAATTCTGGTAGTATTCAGAAGGTCTGTCGAATGAGCTGATATTGCTAATGGTTCAGCATCGTTCAGGTCTTTAAGGATCTGAGTATAAACTTCAGCAACAGTGTTTCTTGCAAGGTCATTTCCTTCAGCTGATTTTTGAGCTATCAGCCTGAGGGGTACACCTGGATTAGCCCCGTTGCCCTGAATATAGGGCTTGCAATAAAGTTGCAAAAGACTGAAGTAGCATATTGCACGTAATGCAAGTCCCTCACTTTTAAACTGATTGAATTCAGCATCAGTGATCTTTCCATCCAGGGTACCTGCATCCGAAGCGGCCTGTAATCCTTCAAGAAACACATTAATGCCGTTAATATTAGCATATATCTGGCCCCAGCAGTTCTGAATTTCGTTTGTGGAACTAACTTCAGAATGGTTCCATGAGGCAAAATTGGTTACAAGGTTTGAGCTGCTCGGTATGAAATTGTCAGCCCTTACGTCGCCGTAAACCTGGTATCTTCCACCAAGAAAAGCTCCGGAATTCATATAATCATACATTCCGTTCACCTGGGCTACTATCCTGTCCTTTGTGTCAAATACCGACAGGTCGGAAAGTGATGTCTGAGGTACAGGATCAAGGAACTCTTTAGAGCATCCTATTGAAAGCAATAGCGTTAATGCTATTGATATTTTAAATATATTTCTCATAATCATTTCTTATTAATTTATTAAAAACTAATGTTTAAGCCCATAGTATATGTCCTTGCCTGGGGGGCAGTGTTCCTGTCGATCCCCGGAGTAAGGTTAGCATTACCATTGGTTGAAACCTCAGGGTCAGAACCGGAATAGTTTGTAAACACATAAGCATTAAAAATCTGGGCATACACTCTTATTTTCTCGATATTGGTAACAGCCGGAAGCTTTTTGAATGTATAACCTGCTGAAATAGTCCTGACTTTAACATAATCTCCCCGTTCAATGTTTTCAGAGATAGGGAATGAGGATCCATTGGATATATTGTCATTCATGACAGGTTTTGGGATATTCGTAATATCACCAGGTTTTTCCCATGCAGTTTCATATACTTCGACAGAGTTGTTCCACCATCTCTGATCACGCAGGCCTGCTTTTGATCCGCAATAAAGTTCAAAACCAAGTGCGTAGGTTAAGCCAAGTGTAAAATCAAGATTATGGAATGTCAGGGTATTATCCAATCCCCCAAAATACTTAGGTAATGGAGAACCCATGACTTTGGCGTCGGCTGCAGTAGTTATCGCCGGAGCTACTCCCGATCCATCCCTGTACTGCCACCTGGTAGCGGCTGAGTTTTCATAAAGAAAGAGTACCTCTTTCCCGGCTTTGTTTACATATATTCTTCTTCCTGTTTCCGGATCAACACCTCTTGTCTCAACAGCGAAAATATTACCAATAGGTTCTCCGATAATAGTTTTGCTTGTTGTTTCAAGGCCACCTGTAACACCAAGTAATTCAGTCACTCCGGGAGCCAGAGCTGTAACTTCATTTTTAAGGGTACTGAAATTAAAATTGGTAGTCCAGGAGAAATTCGGTTTAGTTATATTATAACTTGTAAGGGTCAGTTCCAAACCTGTATTAAACATCGACCCGACGTTCGCAGCTATTGAATTTCCCGGCACACCTTTTGAAGGAGACTGAGGTACAGAAAGAACCAGATCATTTATGTCGTTATAGTAATATCCTATTTCGGCCTGAATTCTGTCTTTCAGAATTCCGAAACTCAGACCCAGATCGTATTTATCGCTCGATTCCCATTGGAGGTCAGCGTTTCCTGCCTGGGAGAATGTAAGAGTAGGAGCAGCACCATAAACGCCTGAACTGTAAAGGAATAATGAGCTAAAATCACCTACGGCCGACATATTACCAACCCTTCCATAGCTGGCTTTCAAACGTATATCTGAGAAGAGTGAGCCCACAGATTTAGCAATAAATCCTTCGTTTGATGCGGCCCACATCACCGAGACCCCTCCAAAAGTACCAAACTTGTTACCCTTGGCCAGTCCTGAAAATCCATCGCGGCGTACACTTCCCTCAATATAATATTTCTTATTGTAATTGAAATTGGCACGTCCGAAATATGATACGAAATAGTTTTCCCCTATACCACCGCCGGTTGTACCCGGAGTGACCCATGAGCCCTGGTATACTTTAAAAAACGGATCAGCTACATTTGTTGCCTGTCCGTACCAGGATATATTGGTTGTCCTCTGTTCCTCGACACCGGCAAGAAGTCCCACATTGAAAAGATCCTTTATAGAAACATTGTAGTTGGCAGTATTGGTCCAAGTCCATCTGCGGAATTTTTGATTCTGATTATACACATAACCGTTTGAACCATAACCATCGCCCGTTACAGGCGACTGAAATACCATATATTCGGAGGTAAGGTTGTCCATACCATAGCTGGACTTCAGTATAAGTCCCTTTACAGGCTCAATTGATGCATAAACGGTTGTAAGCAACCTGTCGGTTTCGGTTGTATTCTGGTTTAGATCAAGAATGGCTAACGGATTGTAATATCCGTAGTTTGTAATTGGCTGACCCATGTTGCCTATCGCGGAGCCAGCAACGTTATAGTCGCCGCTTCCGTCGGTTTTGTATGGTCCGAGGTTTGGTGGCAGAACAAAAGCGAGACGGGCAGCGCCTGCCGTGGCAAATGATGACCCGGTGACCGGTGCCTTGTTCAAGCCATTTGTATAGCCTAAATTTACACCAAGGGTAATATACTTATTAAGCTTATGGTCAAGATTCAACCTGGCATTTTTCCTGTTATAGGTGTTTTTCTTAATCATACCATTCTGATCGGTATAGCCTACTGAGAGGAAATAACTTGTGGATGCTGTTGAACCCGACACTGTTATTGCATGATTATGCTGCAGCCCTTTCTGGTAAACATAATCAGCCCACCTTGTATCGATCGGATCACCATTTGCATCATTTACTGACGTAAACTTTGGTGCAGTAGCGCCACTGAGGTTTACCCATGCTTTATTCTTGTGTTCAATGTACTGGGCAGCATTCATCATCTCGAAAAGATGATAAGGTTCAGTCATTCCGACATAACCATCATATGTAACCTTCGTTCTGGCTCCCGAGCCGCGCTTTGTAGTAATAAGAATTACACCGTTTGCAGCACGTGATCCATAAAGAGCAGTAGCTGACGCATCCTTAAGAATATCCATCGATGCAATATCTGAAGGGTTAATATCGGCTAATGCATTAGTCTCTGAACTGTTGCTTCCTCCAAAGTTCCCGGTTGCTATCGGAACTCCGTCAACAACAACAAGGGGGTAGGAACTTCCGGAGATCGAGTTAAATCCCCTGATACGGATAACTGGCATTGCATTCAAAGCACCACTCGGCATTGTGATAGATACGCCGGCAGCCTTTCCCTGCAGGGCCTGGTCGAAACTCTGCACCGGAGCTTTATTGATAGCATCAAGATTTACTGAGGCAACAGAGCCTGGTACTTCACGCTTTTGCTGGGTGCCATAAGCAATGACAACAACTTCTTCAACATTGAAGATGTCCTGTTCGATATTAGCATCGATACGTGTCTTGCCGCTGATTGCAATCTCCTGTGTTCTGAAGCCTATAAAACTGAAAGTAAGGGCTTTCGCACTTGCAGGAGCGGAAATGGTATATTTGCCATCAGCTCCTGTAATTGCACCGATTGTTGTTCCCTTAACGGTTACGTTCACACCGGGTAAAGCAAGTCCGTCCTCCGAACTTGTGACAGTACCCGAAATCTGCACTGTCTGACCCATAACAAGAGCTCCTGTTATAAGAAACAGTGTGAAAATCATTAGGATTTTTTTCATAAATATTCAGGTTTAGGTTAAAAAACGGACAACTAAGGTATTCAATTAATTGAAATGACAAAAATCATACTTAAGAATTTTTAACCTTTCAAGTCGAAATATTGCATTTTGTTACAAAAACCGGAGAAATTAAATGGTTTTTGGCAATTCCAATAGAATAATCTGCCATGAATTCAGTTTTTGTATCGGAGATATAACAACCAGATTGACAAGGGTCGCCTACCTATTCTTAGATAATATGTTATATAACATAAATATCCAAAAAAGCCAGGAGATAAAAAATAGAGTGTGTTTCTAAGCGTATTAGCCATCTTAACAGTCGTCAACTGACGGATGAAAGGGGTTGTCTAAAAAAGCTAACCACCTCCCCCTGACACTTCGGTCAGGGTACTCCTCCTTCAAAAGGAGGAGAAATATATGGTGTTGTAAATCAACACTTTCCCCTCCTTGATAAGTAGGGGTGTCATGTCCGAAGGATCATGACAGGGTGGTTTAGTTAACTTTTTCAATAGTTTCAAAGTGATGATTAACAATATGTTATCTTTCTTTACTTTGAATGATATCTTCAGTTATCTTCAGAATCGCTTCTTCCTCCCTGGCAGCTTCTGATTGAATAACCTGACCTTTTTTAATCAGATCACTTACAAATTCTTTGTCCTCCAGTCCTGAAGCATTTATTCTGACATTCAAAAACGCCCCTCTGATACATGATCTTATTGCCAGTGCTCCAACAGCTGCATCAGTCATCGAATTGGGATTCCCCTTGTCGATCATTTCCCTTATGAGCCTGAAACCTGAAAATGCTGTCTCCATAACCTTAAAAGGGACAAGAATTGCATCCCTGGTTGCTTCCTGAACAGCTGATTTTCGTATAATGATCTCCTCTTCTGTTTTTTTGGGAAGACTAAAAGCATTCAGGATCGCGTTAAATGCCTCAGTATCCTCATCAACAAGCTGTAACAACTTATTCTGAATCTCCTTACCCTTCTCTGCCCAGTCGGAGAATTCTTTCCAACGATCTTCCCATCCTCGTTTGTGGCCTGAGATGTTGGCCACCATAGTTCCGAGCGCAACACCCAGTGATCCCATATATGCAGATACTGATCCACCACCGGGAGCCGGTGATTCAGATGCTGTTTCATTCATGAACTGATAGAGACTCAATGCATTGAGTCTTTTCTTATCATTATTATTTCTTTCTTCCATAACATTTTCAATAATTTTCTCTTCAGGGTTAAATTCTTGTATATCGCTAAGTCCCATGGATTTAATGGCAATCTTAATAAGTTCCTCATCCGATACGCCTGAAGAACGCTGCTGTTTTGCAAGGAAATAACGGCCTGCATCGAGGATTGACTTCAGGGGAATAAGGCCTACGAGTTCTGACCCGGTTACTCTTATTCCTCTGGCGTCTGCTTTGCGGCAGACCTCATCAAAGGCAATGTGAACAGGTGTTACGGAAATATTAGTAAGGTTCATTGAAATCTGGGCGATTCCATACTCCTCAATATACCAGCCAATTGCCTTCACGCTTTTAAGTGTACCAGGAACATTTATTATTTCGCCGTTCTCATTTTTAATGTTTCTGCCTTTTTCCCTGATATCAAAAGCAATTGCATTTGCACGTCTTGTCGATGTGGTATTAAGGTTCACATTGAATGCAACCAGGAAATCTCTGGCTCCTACAGCAGTAGCACCGGATCTTTTGTTGAAAACTGCCGGTCCGAAATCAGGCTTCCAATCGGGATCAGCAAGCTTTTTTCTTAATCCTTCATATTCGCCTGCCCTGCAATTTGCAAGATTTTTTCTTTTCTCTTCGAAAGCTGCATTTTCATAACAGTATACAGGTATCTCCAGTTCATCACCGATCCTTTTTGCCAGTCTTCGGGCAAATTCTGCAGTCTCCTCCATTGTAATCCCTGATACTGGTACCAGTGGACAAACGTCTGTGGCTCCCATTCTCGGATGTTCTCCATGATGCTTCGACATATCAATGATTTCGGATGCTTTTTTAACAGCCCGAAATGCTGCCTCTGAAACTCTTTCAGGTTCACCTACGAACGTTACGACAGTACGGTTTGTATCCTTGCCGGGATCAACGTCAAGCAGTTTGACCCCATCTTCGGCTTTAATTGAATCGGTGATCTGCTTTATAATTTCCATATCCCTTCCTTCGCTGAAATTCGGGACACATTCAATGATTCTTTTTTCCATAAATAATATTTTTCCACTCTGTATCTCTCGGTGTTCTCTCTGTGTATCTTCTGTGAAAGTTTTTGGATTTCTTTATTAGCACAGAGGGCCACAGAGGATGCACAGAGTTCCACTGAGTCAAGAAATTACTTCACCTTTAAGTATTACCTTATCAATTAAATTACTTCCATAAGCATAGGGGAAAAAACTATACGACGACATTTCCTTAGTAATAAACAGATTAGCAATCTTGCCTTTGGCAATTGAACCATGTGTTTCAGAGATACCCATTGCATAAGCCGAATTTATAGTAACTGCATTTATTGACTCTTCAGGTGTCATTTTCAATTTGATGCATCCCAGTGACATAACCAGCTTCATATTCCCCGAAGGTGATGAGCCAGGATTATAATCAGAAGCAAGAGCAACAGGAAGCCCTGCTTCAATCATGCTCCTTGCCGGAGGATCGGGCAACCCGAGAAAAAGTGCAGATCCTGGAAGAAGAGTCGGCATGGTTTCAGAATTAAGGAGAGTTTTAATTTCATCGACCCCTGAACGTTCGAGATGATCGACCGACAAAGCATTGTATTTAACTCCAACTTGTACGCCACCGGAATTATCTATTTCATTGGCATGCAGCTTTGGAGTCAGACCATACTTTATCCCGGCCATTAATATCTGTTCTGTTTCGTCAACAGTAAAAAACCCCTTATCACAGAACACATCTATATAATCCGCGAGCTCTTCTGAGGCAATTAACGGGATCATTTCATTTATTATCAATCCGATATATTCATCACGCTTATTTCTGAAAGGATCGGGTACAGCATGGGCACCAAGGAAAGTTGATTTTACTTCCAGCATGCTACTCTCCTTTATTCGTCTGATGACCCTAAGCATCTTAATTTCATCTTCCGTATTGAGGCCGTATCCACTTTTTATTTCTATAGCACCAGTTCCCTGTTGGATGATTTCGTTTATCCTGTTAATTGATTGATCGTATAATTCATCTTCAGTTGTTTCATGAAGCTTTTTTGCAGAATTCAGTATGCCCCCTCCCCTCCTGGCGATCTCCTCATATGATAATCCCCTGATCCTGTCAGCAAATTCCTGTTCACGGCTTCCGGCATATACTATATGTGTGTGTGAATCACAAAAAGACGGGAATACAAATTTTCCAGACGCGTCAATAACTTTAATATCATGGGAATTCTTTTGAAGCAGGGCTTCCGGAATTTCATTCATTCTGCCAAAGCTGGAAATTTTCTGTTTCTCGATAAAGATAAATGCATCGGACACCTGGTTCAGGATTGTCATATCATTGCCGCACCTTTTGAGCTGAGGCTGATCTTCAAACCCGATCAATCCTTTAATGTTTTTAATAAGCAGTGGCATGGGTATTTAATCGTAAAATTGCAGCCTAAGGTAGCAATTATTGAAAAAACTGTTTATGATTTCAAGTTTTCTTTATCTTTATCGCTGTCAACCAAAACTATAACCTATGAAAAAAACCCTTACTCTGTTTCTAACATCAATTATTACACTCTCATTATCAGCTCAGGAAAAGGAAGTAAAACCCGGGTGGAAACTTGATGGAATACTTCCTGCTGTTTCTTTCGATTCCAATCTGGGATTTCAGTATGGAGTGCTTTTTGAATTGATGAATCATCCTGATCCGGTTGCAAATCCGGATCTGTTCGATCATACATATACAGAAGTTTCACGTTACACGAAAGGAAGCGGCATTTACCGGATCATGTTTGAGTCGAACCATCTGATCCCGCGGGTAGAATTTATAAGTGACCTCAGCTATCTACCTGACCTTGCAAATCAGTTTTACGGATTTAATGGTTATGAGTCGGTTTTCAATAAGGACTGGATGGATGACGAATCCGCCGATTACAGATCAGCGATGTTCTATCGCTTTCAAAGGGACCAGTTCAGGTTCAGAACCGATTTCCTCGGGAAATTATCGGGAGATCATCTTAAATGGACAGCTGGATTCACATTCCAGAATTTCAAAATCGGCTCAGTAAACATAGACAAGCTGAACAAAGGCAGAAAAGGTGTCCCTCTGCCTTCTGTAGCTGAAGAGCCGGGACTGTTTGAAGTTTATCGTGACTCCCTGGAACTTATCACGGAAAACGAGGCTGACGGCGGATGGGTAAATACTCTAAAGGCAGGCCTTGTTTATGACAGCAGGGATAACAGGCCCAATCCCATGAAAGGGATCTGGACAGAAACAGGTATTGAAATTGCACCAAAATTCATGGGAAACGACTGGGGATTTTCAAAATTCTATGTCACACACAGGCAATATTTCACACTGGTCGAGAATGATCTTTCGCTCGCTTATCGTGTTCATTATCAGACAACTTTATCGGGAGAGGCTCCATTTTTCTATCAGTCACAGGTTCTGACTTATCGTCTTACAGGACAATCAAGCGAGGGATTGGGCGGAGTCAGTTCCTTAAGGGGAGTTCTGAAAAACAGAGTAATTGGTGATGCTTTTGTCCTTGCAAATGTTGAGCTTCGCTGGAAACCAATACATTTTACATTACTTAAGAAGGAGAGCTACCTTGGCCTCAACCTGTTCTATGACCTAGGAAAGGCAACAAAGGGAATCTCTCTTCCCAACAATCTTCAGTCGAGATTTAGCAGTGAGATGTCTCAATATAGTTTCAACGATTTCTTTAATCCCGGGGCAGAAAAATTTCATCATTGTGCAGGTATAAGCATAATGCCTGTATGGGGTCAGAATTTTGTTGTTGCAATTGATATAGGGAAATCATTCAATGAACAGGACGGGAATATTGGATTTGCGTTCGGGCTGAATTATTTATTTTAACAATATTATGTACTCACCCCCTTTATCCCCCTCTCTACTTCGTAAAGAGGGGGATATTTATTAATATACAGTAAGTTAAATCCCCTCTTTGCGCAAGCAGAGAGGGGGTTGGGGGGTGAGTACATGGAACTCTTAAAATCCTTTCAGAATATATGCCAGCGTGGTACCAAAATAATTTCCCAGCAGGTATCCGATAACGCCACCTGTGATACCTGTTACAAGTACATCCTTGTTTTTGAGTGCATTGGCAACAAGAGGTACGAATGGAGGGGAGAAGACAAATGCCGTCGCTGTGATAAGGAAATTATCTGCATCGATACGGAATATTTTTGCAAGAATAAGATGCAACAATAGAGATCCCCAATAACACCATGAAATAAAAAGGACCAGATTCCACATTCCTTTCCCAAACATGGTCCTCAGGTCAGATCCTGAGGCAACCGTGAGGGAAAAGACAAGAATTAGGTACATGCCCAACTGGAATGTCTTGTTAATTTTATTTATTGGTTTTATAAGGGAAGCCAGAATTCCGAGTGTTGTGATTGAAAGAACCATAACTGCCATTCTGTACTCTTCCTTAACCGGAGCAAAAAAGTACAGGAATCCCCCTATTCCGGCAATTACAATACTTAGTCCAAGGGCCTTGAGCAGAGGAAAAAAATTCTTCTTGTTTAACATACCGGAGAAATCATCAAGACCTTCTGTTTCTTTCTTAACCAGATCCTCATCAACAGTAATCCCGTTTTTTTCTTCAAACTTTGGAAGGATTGACCTGAAAATCCTGGGTGCAACCGTGACAAAAAACAGGACAAGGATTGCTCCTACTACTGTATCATAGGTAAAGAGTACAACGAAGCGATCGGCATCTACACCAAGGATCAGCTTTAGGGCTGCAAAATTTGGAGAACCACCGGTATATATACCTTCAAACATGCCGGCAAGTTTCCATGCATCCGGAAAAGCATTCTTCCAGATAAAGAATCCTGCTGTTACCATAACAATACCCGCTACAAGAGCTAGTGCAACTGAAAGAAATCCTTTCTTAGCAAATTTCAGCCAGCGTTTAATGTTTAATGAAAAAAGAAGGAGGGGAAAAGCAAGCAAAAGTGCTAATGAATACAAAGTATCCTGGATCCCTGCAATATTATTGACCATAATATCTTCCGGGACAGCTTTCCCCTCTGCAATAAGAGCCTCAATAACCGGCTTTTTAAGAGATGGCTCATTTTGTAATGCCAGTCTGTAGCCTTCGCTTCCCCTCGGAAATACCCCTGATGTACCAATTATGAGGCCGAATAAATAAGCCAGGACAATTGTCCCAAATTTTTGGAGAAGGCTCCACTTTTTACATAAAAATATTATAACCAGGGGAAATAATAAGTAAAACAGGACGAGCAGAATTATTGTGATCATAAGTCAGGTTTTAGGTCTAATCAAATTTAGAAAAAGCTATTGACCTGACATCAAATCGACTGAAAAATAGGTATATATACTTATTTACTTCTCGTCACAATCACACTCCTCAAAGCTTTTCTTATACTGTTCAATGGCTCTGAGACTCATACCCATGCTCGAGAATCCCCCATCGTGATAAAGATTCTGCATTGTTACCTTGCGGGTAAGATCGGAGAAAAGAGCTACACAATAATCAGCACACTCCTCAGCAGTGGCGTTACCCAGAGGTGACATCCTTTCGGAGAAGTCGAGAAGTGATTCCATTCCATGTACGCCGCTACCGGCAGTGGTTGGGGTTGGTGACTGAGAAACTGTATTTATCCTCACCTTTCTGTCCCGTCCATAAATATAACCAAACGAGCGTGCAATAGATTCAAGAAGTGCTTTGGCATCACCCATGTCGTTATAGCCTGAAAGAGTGCGCTGGGCAGCTACATAAGAGAGCGCCACAACAGATCCCCATTCATTAATAGCATCATATTTGTAACAGGTTTGCAAAATCCTGTGAAAGCTAAGAGCTGAAATGTCGAAAGTCTTTAGCATGTTCTCATAGCTTGTATTCTCATAAGGAATATCTTTTCTGACATTAGGTGACATGCCGATTGAATGAAGTATAAAGTCAAACCTGCCGCCTAAGATTTGAAGGCTTTCGGATATCAGTTTGTCAATATCGACCATGCTTGTAGCGTCGGCGACAATTATTTTAGAGGAAGTAATCCGGGCTAGTTCGCTGATGGTTCCCATCCTGACAGCCACAGGTGAATTGGTAAGAACCATCTCGGCTCCGTGTTTCGATGCTTTAAGGGCAACATGCCAGGCAATTGATTTGTCGTTAAGGGCACCGAAGATTATTCCTTTCTTCCCTTTTAAAAGTCCTTCATTCATATATAATAAATTATCAATCTTAAATGTATTTCATGGGGCTGTTTAAAAGTCTTTTTAACCGCAAAGCACACAAAGATAAATCATTTATAATAAGCCCTTTGAGAACTTTGCGTAAAGACTTTGCATCCTCTGCGATTAAGCAATTTTGACTTTTTAAACACCCCCTTTAACCCTATTTGCTTCCTGCTTTTATCAACTCTTTTGCGTTCCTTATAGCAGTTTCAGTCACTTCACTACCGCTAAGTAATCTTGCAACTTCCCTGATCCGTTCACCAGGAGATAACAATTTAATCCTGGTAATTGTTGAATCACCAGTATCTTCCTTATAAACGTGATAGTGTACTGTTCCCCTCGATGCGACCTGAGGCAGGTGAGTTATGTTGACAACCTGCATATATTTTCCCATACCCGAAAGAATCTGCCCCACCTTGTCGGCTACTTCGCCGGAGACGCCTGAATCAATTTCATCAAAAATGATTGTTGGCAGATTCTTGCTTTTTGTCATCAACGATTTCAGGCTCAGCATCACTCTTGACAATTCACCGCCTGAAGCAATTCTGGCAATATTCTCTGGGTCGGTTTGCTTATTCGCGGAGAAAAGGAAGTCCGCAGTGTCAATACCTGAAGAAGTAAAATCATTTGTTACCGACAATGAAATTCCGAATCTTGCATTTGGCATGCCTAGCTGCTTAAGAAGATCCGTGACTTTTGACTCTATTTCAGGCAAGGAGGATCTTCTCTTCTCAGATATTTCCAGACCTGTAACTTTAAGCGAATCAGTTGAAGATTTCAGGAGATCTGAAAGCTCACCGAGTCTTTCGTCTCCAGTTACAATTGACTTTATAATATTCTCAATCTCATCCTTTTTAAGTATCAGCTCATCAAGATTTTTAAGTCTGTGCTTCTGGATCAGCAAATAAAGGTTATCGAGTCTGGTATTTATCTTTTCAAGTCGTATCGGATCGGCTTCAGTATCCTGCTCAAGTCTTTCAATTTCATTTGAGAGATCATCAAGTTCTATTAATACCGAGCTAATTCGTGAAGGGATGTTAAGTTCAGCCGGCAGAAAAGAGTCAATCTTTCCAATAATTGACTTTGCCTCCCTTAATATTGCCAGCAATGAGTTATTGTCGTCTGAAAAAAGCTTAGAAACATTTACCAGGGCCTGTTTTACCTCCTCTGCATGTTCCAGAAGCTCCTGCTCCTTTTCAAGCTCTTCCTGTTCTCCTTTCCTGAGCTTTGCATCTTCAAGCTGACTCAGATTAAACTTATAATACTCAAGGTCAGCCTTGTTTCTGTCAGATCTGTCTTTCAGTTCATTATACTCCTTCTGATACTTTTTAAAATCATTAAATGCACCTCTGTATTTGTTCCGAAGCTGTCCGGTCCCGGCAAACGAATCGATTATATTCAACTGAAAAGCATTATCATTTAGCATCAGTACCTGGTGCTGGGAGTGAATATCGATAAGTCTTTCCCCAAGCTCTTTCATTAGAGTTACAGTTACCGGGGTGTCATTGATAAAAGCCCTTGATTTACCGGCAGGATTGATTTCGCGTCTGAGGATCGCGTGACTTTCGAAGTCAAGGTCATTTTTTATAAAGAAATTCTCAAGATCGTATTCCTCAATCTTAAATGTGCCTTCCACAACACATTTTTCACTCTTATCAAGAAGAACCATGGAATCGGTTCTTGAGCCCAGAATTAGTGATAGGGCACCAAGAAGTATTGATTTACCGGCACCTGTCTCGCCTGTTATAATGGCAAGTCCGTTTCCGAGAGAAAGATCCAGTTCTTTTATGAGCGCATAATTATGAACGGTAAGTTTTACAAGCATAGCCGGGGATTATTGTTATTTGGCGGCGGTTATCTTTTCATACTTAGTTTTGTTTCCCGGATCTATCTCAATCAGAATTTGTATGACACGGCTTTTCTCCTCCGGAAATGCCTCAGAAAAAATATTAACCAGTTCATCAGTCTTCGATTCCAATATAACCTGAATAAGATACATATAAGGATCCGGTTTTGCCCTGTAAACCTCCAGAATAAGTTTCAGGCTCTCTGCAATACTGGTTCTGGCTTCGGCAGTCCTTGATTCCATTTTGTCAAGGCCATTGATATTATATTCATGAATGAACCTTCTCACCCCTTCATATTCCTTGTCGAGAGCATTTTTGACGAGCCAGTATCTGTTCTTGTTTCTTGATCCGTCGTAAGGTTTCCACCCGGGTTCAGATGCATTCTGAGCATTTGTTACAATTTTTTCTGCAACCTGGAAAAACTCTGTACCACCAAGAGTTGAGTACGAATCATAGTCAAACCCAATTATCATATATGCATAATAGGCAAGCACTGACACAAGACTCGACCGATAGGAGTTCGGGTCAAATTCAAGAGGCTGGAATTCCACATACCTGAACTGAAAATTATTATCCATAAAATTCAGCATCGTCGAATTATATGTTGTATTGAATATCGGACGCTTCAGCTGAACCTGAATAGTCCCCCTGAATTCATCAGCAGAAAACTGATCGGTAAGGTTGATAATAATATTGCAGTCGATCCTTTCGGCATAGCTGAAGACGTGATTGGTCCAGACGGTGTTGTTCATGAATTCATAAATATCGCGCTGCATCGATTCAAAAACCTGGCGGTTGGACCCCTGAATTTTCTGGGCAGAAACCTGAACATTACAGTTAAGCTCCTGTGAATAAATTAATTCTACTCCGGAAATCAGAATAATCAGGAAAGAATTTGTTAATAGTTTATACAATCGCATTCAGGTTGTATTTATAGCATTGATACTATTTTGTCCAAAATATCTCTTGCCGCCTCTACCTTTGATTTCAACTCAAATTTATTAATAATATTGTTTCTGTCAATTATAGTTATCCTGTTGGTATCATAACCAAATCCCGCGCCATTATCCTGCATTGAATTCAGTATGATCAGGTCAAGGTTTTTATGTTTAAGTTTTGCCGTTGCATTTGCCGTTTCGTTATGGGTCTCAAGGGCAAAACCAGCAAGTATCTGAGATTTTTTCTTCAATTTTCCTAAGGCCTCTGCAATATCTTTAGTAGGCTTCAGTCTCAGGATAATTTCATCTCCACTCCTTTTTATCTTTCTTTCCTCAACCTTTTGAGGAGAGAAATCAGCCACAGCTGCAGCAAGTATAGCGATATCGCATCCCGGAAATCTGGCAATACATTCAGAAGCCATAGATTCAGCTGATATTACATTGATTACTTTAATGGATCTGTTTTCAGGTATCCTGTTCACTGGTCCAAGCACCAGTTCGACTTCGGCTCCGTATTCTGCAGCAGTATCAGCGAGTGCAATACCCATTTTTCCTGAAGAATAATTGCTGATAAAACGAACAGGGTCAATCTGTTCCAGGGTAGGACCTGCATTTATAAGCAGTCGCTTTCCTGTCAGAGGCTTATGATTTTTTTTTTTGAGAAGAAAGTTTTGATTTCCTTAATTATTTCATCGGGTTCTGACATCCTTCCTTTTCCTGTAAGACCGCTGGCAAGTTCTCCGGATGGAGCATCAAGAATATGATTTCCAAATGATTTAAGTGCATCGATATTCTTCCTGACAGCCTTGTGGCCCAGCATGTCCATATCCATAGAGGGAGCAATAAAAACCGGGCAGCGTGCTGATAACCAGGTTGTAAGCAGAAGGTTATCTGCTATCCCGTTTGCCATTTTGGATATTGTATTAGCTGTTGCAGGTGCAATAAGGAACAGATCAGCCCATATCCCAAGATCAACATGACTGTTCCAGTTTCCATTTTCAGGACTGAAGGACTCTGTCAAAACCGGATTTCTGGATAAAGTTGCAAGAGTAAGCGGTGTGATAAAATCTTTGGCATGTTGGGTCATGATCACTTTAACTTCACATCCCTCCTGAACAAGCAGCCGGACGACGGTAGCAATTTTATATGCTGCAATACCTCCGGTTACTCCGACAAGTATTTTCTTTCCTTTCAGCATTAAATGCTAAATTTTGCTTTTGCTGGCAGCGGTATCAGGATTACGATAAAATATCTTTCCTTCCTCAAGCTCCTGAAGTGAAATAAGAGTGGGCTTGGGAAGCCTTTCATAGAATTTTGATATCTCGATCTGCTCGCGGTTTTCAAATACTTCCTCAAGATTATCGGTAAATGAAGCAAACTCTTCAAGCTTTTTATTGAGTTCCTGCTTCATTTCAACTGAAATCTGATTTGCTCTTCTTGAGACAATTATAACAGTTTCATATACATTTCCCGTATCCTTCGTCAACAGTTCCATATTACGGGTAACTGTTGTTGTCGGGGCCACTGATTTTCTGTAATCCATATTTATTTATCGGTGTTAACTAGATTAGCGGTGTTTTCAATTTTAAGAAACTTTGCAGTATCCTCGTATATCTTTTTTACCTCTTTAGAATATTTACTTTTAGGAAACTCTTCCATAAATGATAAATATTCATCGAGTGTTGCCTGGTATCTCTCCTTTTGTTTGTTGGCAAAGCTTTTCTCAGCATAAACGAAGAGCGAATTGAGCTTAAGAAACATCATCTCCTCCCTGTACTTTGAGTCAGAATATTCTTTAAGACTGTTTGACAGTGCTGTAATTGCGGCTTTATACTCTTTCATATTGTAATAGAGTCTTGCACTAAGGTAGGACTTCTCTACAATCCTGTCCTGTAAGGTCTTGATATAACCCCTGGCTTCCTCAACCTTCGGACTGTTTGGAAACCTGTTTACAAATACATTGAAGCCTTCAATGGCATTCATTGAATTTTGCTGGTCAAGCTCAGCCCTGTAGGAAATGAAATAATCGCACTTTGCACCCAAAAAAGTTGCTTCTTCAGCATATGTCCCAAACGGATATTGTTCCACAAGTGATTTGAAATAAGAGCCGGCCATGTCATACTGCTTCATGCCATAAAAGCTCTGAGCATTAAGCCAATTAAGTTCTTCAGCTTCACCCGTTGCCCTGAACCTTGGTATGATCTGGGCGAACAATTCAGAGGCTCTTACATACTGTTTTGCATCAAAATACTCTCTGGCCTTTGTCTTCTTTAGATCATAGTCGGTGCTCTTCAGGAGTTTTTCATATTCCCCGCAGGAGCTTATCATTACCGAAATCAAAAGTATTATATAAAGCCTGACTCTCATAAAAAAAATGTTGCGCAAAATTACTGTTTTTTTTTGATCTGAGGCATGTAAACCAAATATTTAACTTTTGCATTAACAAATTAGGTATAAAAAGGTATAAGCGAATGTTCCTAAATGCTTAAATTTGTGCAAATTTTTTTAAAGCACCTCATTATGGATATTTTCGACAAAATCAAATCAAACAAAGGGGCATTAGGTCAGTATTCCGATATAGCTCATGGTTATTTTACGTTCCCGAAGCTGGAGGGAGAAATAGCTCCCAGGATGAAATTCAGGGGAAAAGAGGTTCTTACGTGGAGCCTTAATAATTATCTTGGTCTGGCGAACAATCCTGAGATCAGAAAAGCCGACGCGGAATACACAGAAAAATACGGGCTTGCATATCCAATGGGTGCCAGGATGATGTCGGGACAAACCAACAATCACGAGAGATTTGAGAAAATGGCTGCTGAATTCGAGGGCAAGGAAGATGCTTTCCTTCTGAATTTCGGTTACCAGGGAATGGTTTCTATTATTGATGCACTTGTCGACAGGCATGATGTAATTGTTTATGATTCCGAATCGCACGCCTGTATAATGGATGGAATGAGACTCCACATTGGCAAAAGGTTTGCTTTTCAGCATAATAATATTGAAAGTTGCGAGAAACAGATTCAGCATGCTGTCAAGCTTACCGAAGATACTGGAGGGGGTATTCTTGTTATCACTGAAGGGGTGTTTGGCATGGCCGGGGACCTTGGTATGCTTGACAAGATTTCTGCGCTTAAAGATAAATATAGTTTTCGATTCCTGATTGACGATGCTCACGGGTTTGGCACGATGGGAGCCAATGGAAAGGGAACGGGAGAACATTTCGGAGTTCAGGACAAGATTGATGTATATTTTGCAACCTTTGCCAAATCAATGGCAGGAATAGGCGGCTTTGTTGCAAGTAAAAAAGAAGTTATTAACTATCTTCGTTACAATCTCCGGTCGCAGATCTATGCAAAATCACT
>CAZCQC010000226.1:0-6458 GCA_964500155.1 uncultured Rikenellaceae bacterium
TATGCCCTGACATAATACAAAGTATTTGATTTCAGATCAGTTATGTTGCTCGTAAATACTCCCTCACCGTATCCGTCGGTTGTTCTTGAATCCTCAACATCGGGCAACTTTTTAGTACTCCAGCAGACTCCTCTTACAAGAAGGACTGAATTGCCGTCGCTGATCACTTCACCGCCACCTTTGCCGCTGGATGGCCCTATTTCGGTGACCAGAGCCGTAGTAAGTTTAGGGGGTCTGACAATTACGCATCCGGGAATGAAAAGCGTCAGAAAACATATTGTCAGGAATATATGGAACTTATTTCCTTTTTTCATCGTAACAAGCTATAAAAATAATCATAGTCAGTAACCTTTGACCTTATCAATTAATTGATTTCAATCATAAAAATACTAAAATTTCCCGATTCTGAATTTAATATTTTCCTATTTTGACAAAACCAGGTCCTTCTACGGATCAATCAGTTTTTGATTGAGATGACAGAAAGTGGAAAACAACAAGCTTAATTATTTTGTTTGAATCATGTTTATCAAAGATCCAATAGTCATTGCCTCGGGGATTTCCTTTACTTTGGCTTTGGCTTTTGCCTCTGTGGGGAATTATAAGGTACTGTAAACCTGAAATCAGTTCCTTCTCCCGGATTTGAGATTACCCATATTTTACCACCAAGAAGTTCAACATAAGCTTTGCATATTGACAAGCCAAGACCGGTTCCGCCAAATTTTCTGGAAATGAGGTTATCGATCTGAAAGAACCGCTCGAATATTTTTTCATGATGTTCCTGAGGTATCCCAATCCCTGTATCCTTTACAAAGAATTCCAGACTGCCATCTTTCAGTTTATATCCAAAATCTATCCGGCCTTCCCTGGTGAATTTGGTGGCATTATTTATAAGGTTCGACAGAATCTGAATCAGCTTGATACCATCCGTTACTATATAGGATTTATCATCAGGCAGACCAGTTTCAAGATTAATTGAGATGAGATCTGGTTTCTCCTTATAGCTGAACTGCTCGCCAAGGGTTCTCAATGATGAATTAAGGTTCAATTCCTTTATATTAAGCTTGACCTGACCGCTTTCAATATTTGCAATGTCGACTATATCGTTGATAATAGAGAGCAGCTGGCTTCCGCTTTGAAAAATAATGTCGATAAACTGATGACGTTCCTCCTCGGTGGTATCAGGTTCATTAAGGAGTGCTGAAAAACCAATTATGGCATTCATTGGCGTTCGTATCTCGTGCGAAACGTTGTGAAGAAACGCGGTTTTAAGCCTGTCGCTCTCCTCAGCTTTTTCCTTTGCCGCAATAAGCTCCGATTCCGCTATTTTACGTAGGGTTATATCCTCAATCATCACGAGGAAATACTGAACCTCGTCATTGTTATTCCTGATTATACTTATTGTAGCAGATCCCCAGATAACACTTTTATCTTTACGTATATACCTGTTCTCAGTATGATAAACCGGAATCTCTTCCGCCACCAGGCGAAGGAGTGAGATATCATCCCCGGCGATGTAATCAGGATGAGTAAAACTCCTGATGGTGACTGATTTCATTTCTTCCTCCCTGTATCCCAACATTTTACAAAAAGCAGAATTGGCCCGGATAATTGCAAGGTCTTTCCCTGTCATTGCAATGCTTATCGGACTCTCCTCAAATATCTTGCGGAACCTTTCTTCACTTTCCCTGAGAGTCTCCTCAGCCGATTTCCTCTCAGTAATATCTCTGCAAATAGACTGAAAATACTTGACTCCCTCAATTTCAACTTTCCGGGCACTTATTTCCACCGGCATCAGGGTACCGTCTTTCCTCACATGGATTGTTTCATAGGTGGAATATCCCTTTTCATCAAGGATCCTGTTCTCATTCTCAAGTTCCCTGACAGCCGAGGGAGCCCTTATTTTTGCAAGGCTCATTCCAATAAGTTCACTCCTGTCGCGCTGATAAGCTTCAAATGCCCTGTCGTTAGCCTCAATAATGAGCATATTGCGGTCGGTAAGAAGAATTATATCATTAGCATATTTAAGTATATAGTCAAAGTGCTTTCGCAAAGCCAGATGATCAAGCTCTGTTTCGTACTTTTCACGGTAAAATCTGGCATTTTCGTTCCATTCAATAATTCCCAGCACAAGACCAATAGCCAGGATGAAAAGGATTATTATTATGACAATCATTGTCATCTGATCATTAAGAGCAGTAAAGACTTCACTGTGACTGACTTTTGCAACCATGTACCAGGGAGATCCCGGAACCTTTCTCATAGCTGCAAGCACAGAAGCCCCCCTGTAATCGACTCCATCCAGCGTACCTTCAATGCCATGTACTGCCATTGTTTCCGGAAGCTTTTCCTCTGACAGCGATTTTCTGAGTTCAAGCTCGGAATTCTTTTTAAATCTCAGCTCACTAAGGTAAAGAATCTCGTCACCTTCCTGTCGTATTAGAAAGGATTCAGTTGTTTTACCGGGTACAGGCCATACCTGAACCAGCGGATAAAGTATCTCTTTTGGATCGATCCTGATTGCAAGCAAACCAAATACTGAAGAGTCCTTTTGCCAGGTATTGATAAGCGGAATTACAAGATCCAGATGAATATAATTAATATTGCTGGTTCTGTGAAGATCGGTAAGAATGCCTGATTCCAGTTTTAACAAATCCGGGAACAAGGTCTTAAGGTGATCGCCGATCATAGTGTCCTTGTTGGGATAATACCCCCTGACAATACCAAGTGAGTCGATGAGAAGAACATTTTTATATTCTACACTTCTTGTAACAGACTTCAGACTTGCACTTATTTCAGGGCGGAGATTTCCATTATTCTGACTATGCAGATATTCGTATAAAAGTCTAATGAAAGGGGTATTCTCCCCTATCAGCACAGCATCGCTAATCCTTTCATTTCGCCATTGAGCAATCTGACTTACTTTTAGATCCGCAATAGCTGAAAGCTCAAGATTTTTATCCTTCAGAAGTCTTGCCTTCTGGCTGTTATAATACAGAAACCCCAGCAAGATACTGCTTGCTGAAATAATTATAAATAGAACTATTAACAACCACGGAGTAGCTGGTCTTTGCCTGTGCGAAATCATTCCCGTTCGCCCTTAGAAATCTGTTTGACAAATAAAATTCTTCACACTATTGAATTGTAAAACTAATACTTTATGCAAAAAGTATTTCAATCCTCCCGTTTTATTAGATCGGGAAGGGACTCTTTCTTCTTAATTATAACTGACGAGATAATTGAAACAAGAAGTATTAAAACAATTATCGAAAGGGAAATTAATATGGGGATTTCAATGTGAAAATAGGATGCAAGCATTTTCAGACCTACAAAAGAAAGTACGATAGCCAGTCCCACTTTCAGGAACCGGAATAATCCCATTATTCCCGATACGGCAAAATAAAGCGAACGGAGTCCCAGTATAGCAAAAATGTTTGAGGTATAAACTATGAAGGTATCCTTGCTGATGGCAAGAACTGCAGGGATACTGTCGACGGCAAATATCAGGTCGGTCGATTCAATTACAAGCAGGACAAGGAACAAAGGTGTTGCATACAGTTTATTGTTCTGCCGTACAAACAGATGATCCTCATGTAATGTGTCTGAAACCGGAAGAAACCTCCTGAACAATCTGACCAGGGCATTTTTTTCAGGTTCGACTGCCACATCCTCTTTCTGAAGAAGCATTTTAATGCCGGAAAATACCAGGAAACCGCCAAAAAAGATTACAATCCAATGGAACCTGTTTATCAGAGCAACTCCGGCAAAAATAAATATCCCCCTCATTATCAATGCGCCTAAAATACCCCAGAACAGTATTTTATGCTGGTATTGGGGCTTAACTGCAAAATATGAGAAGATCAATATGAAAACAAAGATATTGTCGATGCTTAGTGAATACTCAATGAGATAACCGGTAAGAAATTCAAGAGCCCTGGTTTTGCCGAACTCGAAATAAACAAAAATATTAAAAATCAGAGCGATTGTTATCCAGACTGCACTCCAGATAAGAGCCTCCTTTAATTTTATCTTATGTGCCCTCCTGTTCAGGACACCCAGGTCGAGAGCAAGTACTGTTACAATTACTATATTAAATACGACCCAGAATATGACACTTGCTTCCATAAATTCAAATTAATCTGCAAAGCTAAAAAATAATTCATTCCTTTTACTTCGATTATCTGCTGTATAAACCGGGGCTGAAATCCACTTCAAACCTTAATGATTTCATATTTATCCGGAAAATCTTTTCTACATTTAATGCCTGAAATTAAAAACAGATCCATGAAACAGCTAAAAATCTTAACCCTTGTTATCATAATCTCAATTGGGATAATCCCATCTATTTCTTTCTCTCAAAAAAACAGTTCGGGTATAAGCAAAATCAATTCTGAAGATCTCAGGACATATGTTTCCTTCCTTGCGTCACCTTCAATGAAAGGCAGGTCAAACGGGGAATCTGAACTTGATATAGCATTGAACTATATTGTTTCACAGGCAAGTCTGATGGGTCTCCGGCCAGCCAATGGAACAAGTTATCTTCAGCCTTATTCTATTATGAAAAAATTAATTGATCCAAAGAAATCAATGATAAAAGTATTCCGTTCGGACATAGATTCTGTTCAGCTTACTGAACCTATGTACCAGCTTTTTCCTGCAGGTGCAGCTGATTTTGAAGTTGAAGGAGAGGTTGCATTTGCCGGTTATGGGATCAAAGCTGAAAAATACAAATACAATGATCTTGAAAATATCACTCCTGAAGGAAAGATCCTTCTGCTGATGAACAGGTCTCCCCTATCTGAAGATGGCACCAAATATCTCTTTGAAGAACCCATATGGTCATCATTCATGAGCATTCAGGCAAAGATTACCGGTCTGATGTTCTCCAAAGCAAAGGCAATTCTTATCGTATCTGATCCAAAATCCGGATTTTCCTCAATCGAACAACAGTATCCCGGAATCGCCAACGAACTGGCGTCAAGCAAGTATCTGAAAGGATCAAAACCTTTAGTATTCGATTTGCCGGCTATGCCAAGAATAATTTTTGTTCACAGATCGGTTGCTGATGAATTATTAAGGGGAACCGGGCATACACTTGAGGAACTGCAGAAAACAATTGATTCGAACCTTAAATCCCAATCTTTCCTGATCCCTGGCAAGAGACTAAAAATAACAGAAACGTCAAAGACCGAAGAGGTTATCCTTCACAATGTCGCTGCATGGATTGAAGGCAGTGATCCCGAACTTAAGAAAGAACTGGTAGTATTCTCAGGACATGCCGATCATATTGGAGGATCAGGAGATAAAGTTTATCCCGGGGCAGATGATAATGCCTCCGGTTGTGCCGCTATACTTGAAATTGCCCAGGCTTTTCAGAACCTCGATAAAAAGCCTCTCAGATCCATGCTGTTCCTTTGGGTCACAGGTGAGGAAATAGGATTATTTGGCTCCCAATCATATGTCAACAATCCGCTTTTCCCTCTTGAAAACACTGTGGCTGATCTCAATATTGATATGATAGGAAGGGTAAAAGGTGTTGCCGATACAACAGATGAGACTCCCATGACAGGGAAAAACGGGGTTTTTGTAATTACCGGAAACCAGAGCAAGGAGCTGGTCGCAATTGCAGAGGAGGTTGACAGAAAATCACCTATCGACATGGATTACAGCCTCAGTGGAAAGAGTCATCCCCTGCAGCTCTTTTCAAGAAGCGACCATTATAATTTTGTAAAGAAAGACATTCCGGTTCTCTTCTTCTCAACCGGATTGCATTCAGATTATCATAAACCAAACGATACCACTGATAAACTTGATTTCGAAAAAATGGAGCTTATAACAAAAGCAATTTTTGAAATTGGTTTTACTGTAGCAAACAGAAAGACAAGGTTAGTGGTCGATAATCCCTACAGTAAATGGTAGATGAAGCTGCCACCAAAGCTTCAAAATAGTCTAACCCTGCAAACTCCATATTGTTACAGGTAAATTATTTACTGTTTTGCATATAATATTTCACTATTGTCCGATTAACCACAGGTCGCTCCTATGGAGCTAAAATTTAAATTGTCATGATTTCTATAAACAGCTCACTTCCCGCCTGGGCGGGACAGGCTCTACGGAGTTTGATTTTCGTAAGTCCCGTCAGGGAAGACCTGTTTGTAGAAATTAAACATAAACTGAAAAATGAGCCCCATCGGGGCGACCTGTTTGTGATATCTTATAAATCAACTATTTAGCTCACATTCAATAATTTTAATCGGACACTATTGATAATACTTATCGTATTACAATATGGTTCATTTTTTCACCGTGAAGAATGTCCGGACCGGAACAGAATATTTCTTATCGATATCAGGAATCCCATTGCTGTTATGATCATTCATTGAACTTATGTATTCGAGCAGTGCAAGCCATTCCTTCCCCTCCTGGACACCGGAGGCCGATCCGTTCATATCAATAATAGA
>CAZCQC010000227.1:0-12857 GCA_964500155.1 uncultured Rikenellaceae bacterium
ATCATATAATCACCTGCCGGCTGATGAAATGCATGACATGATCACCGGAAGCACCGGCATTATAGCTCGTTCGGGCTATACCTCAGTCATGGAACTTATAAGCCTGAATTGCAGTGCTTTACTTATACCAACCCCTGGACAACCGGAACAGGAGTACCTTGCAGACTATCTTTCTTCAAAGGGGTGGTTCAGTAAGGTGCCTCAAAACCGGTTAAATGAAGATACAATTCTGACCTCGGGAAAAGCACTATGGACCTCAGAAATAATTGATGAAAGCCGGGAACTGCTTGAAAAAGCCCTTGACGAGCTTTTAAATAAATAAGATGAAAAGACTTATTCCTATGAAGCCGGTCAGGAAGCCAACCCAGACCTGGGATGGATTATGAGCATTAAGCCTTAATCGGGATGATAGTATAAGTCCGCTTGCAATTATAACCGCAAGCAGATACCAGGTTAACGGTGTATTCATCTTCAACGACAGGGCAAAAACTGTTGCCGTAAGCGCCCCTGCTCCTACTGCATGTATTGAAATCTTCCACCAGAAATTGATCATCGACACAACTATCGCAACCACGGATGTGGCAAAAATGAATGATTTCAGGAAAAAGGGGATCTGATACCTGAAAACTATGAATGAAGTTGTGCAATAAAGAATTGAAGCTATGAGAAGAGGTATTATCCTTTCCTTCCTGTCGTCGATGTTGTATGAGCTTAATAAATTCCTGTACCTCAAAAACGGAAGTAAAGCCAGGGGAAGAAAAACATTGTCGATGAGCATCACTATAAAAAGAATCCTCTTTGCTTCAACCGGAAGGTACTTAAGAAACGTGGGAGCCGACAACAAAATCGCAAGTCCGTACAAAGGCATGAACAACGGGTGAAAAACTATCGAAACAATTTTAGCCAGCTTATCTGGAATATTTGTTGTCTGCCAGGTGTTCATTAAATCTCCCTTCTTAATCTGGCAACCGGAATATTAAGCTGTTCGCGGTATTTGGCAACTGTCCGGCGGGCAATCTGATATCCCTTTTCCTGGAGTATATCTGTAAGACGTTCGTCAGTCAGAGGTCTTCTTTTTTCTTCATTCTCGATACAGTCCTGCAGAATTCTTTTAATCTCCCTGGTTGATACTTCTTCACCGCTGTCGGTCTGAAGACCTTCAGAAAAGAAGAATTTAAGTGGAAAAATCCCGAAATGTGTCTGTATGTATTTGCTGTTTGCAACTCTCGATACAGTGGAAATATCCAGCCCGGTCATTTCAGCAACATCTTTCAAAATCATTGGTTTAAGCTTTGTCTCATCACCGTCGATAAAATATTCCTCCTGGTACTCAAGTATTGCATTCATAGTCAGAAGCAGTGTGTTTTGCCGTTGCCTTATTGCATCGATGAACCATTTAGCGGAATCGATCTTTTGCTTCACAAACATAATGGCTTCCTTCATCTCCTTTTTCTGACCCTTATCTTTAATATAAGAGTGAAGCATCTCATTGTAGGACGAACTCAGGCGGAGTTCCGGAAGATTTCGTGAATTAAGGTGAAGATCAAATCCATCTTCGGAAAGTTCAAGAATGAAATCCGGTATTATTGGCTGGGATGTCCTTGTAAAGGAATCACTGAAAAGACTTCCTGGTTTTGGATTCAGTTTCAGGATTTCATCAATGGCCATTTTAAGGTCATGCTCGGAGATCCCCATTCTGGAAGTGATTTTGTCGTAATGTCTTTTACTGAATTCCTCAAAATAAAGATCGAGAACAGTATATGCAGTTTTCAGAGCAGGTTGTGTGCGGTCCTTTATTGCCAGCTGAATTAAAAGTGACTCCCTGAGAGTTCTTGCTCCGACACCGGGAGGATCAAGATCCTGAATTATTTCAAGAACTTCCTCAAGTTCCTTTTCAGTAGTTGTGATATTCTGAAGAAAGGCAAGATCATCGACTATATTTGCCAGTTCCCGCCGGAGATATCCGTCTTCATCTATGTTTCCCAGAATATATTCACCCAGAATTTTTTGCTTTTCATCAAGATCCCTGAGGCTGAGCTGCGATTCAAGATGTTCCTGGAATGAAGAGCCGACTGAAAACGGAATTTCACTCCTCTTTTCATCCTCCTTACTGTAATTGTTTGTCTGAAGCCTGTACTCGGGGATGTCGTCGTCTTCGATGTAATCATCCAGAGTGAATTCATCCTGATCCTTGTCCTTTTCATCAAACTGTTCTTCATCGGCCTCTTCATTCCCGATCTCTTCATCCTCCTCTGATCCTTCTTCGAGTGCCGGATTCTCCTCAAGTTCTTTTTTAATACGCTGTTCAATCTGCAGAGTAGGCACCTCCAGCAGCTTGATCATCTGGATCTGCTGAGGGGAAAGTTTCTGAAGCAGTTTCTGCTGTAACTTTTGCTTTAGCATACTTTGCAGCTATGAATTATAAAAAATTAAATATTTAAAATTCGGCGTTTTTTGGTGTTCTAGGAAACGGGATTACGTCTCTAATATTTGACATCCCGGTCATAAATAATATCAGGCGCTCGAATCCAAGACCGAATCCGCTGTGAGGAGCTGTACCGAATTTTCTTGTTTCGAGGTACCACCACAGGTCCTTTTCAGGAAGTTTCAGCTCTTTGATCCTGTTCATCAGTTTATCATATATCTCTTCTCTTTGCGATCCTCCTATAATTTCACCGATCCCGGGGAAGAGGACATCCATGGCTTTTACAGTTTTCCCGTCGTCGTTCTGCTTCATATAAAATGCCTTGATCTCCCTGGGATAATCAATAAGGATGACAGGACGCTTAAAGTGCTCTTCAACAAGGTATCTTTCGTGTTCAGCCTGAAGATCTCTTCCCCATCCCACCGGATATTCCCACTTTCTGTCAGCTGCAGCCAGGATTCCTACCGCTTCAGTATACGGGAGCCTCACGAATTTGTTCGAAACCACGAATTTCAGCCTCTCAAGGAGTCCCTTGTCAATCATGCTGTTCAGGAAATCAAGGTCCTCCTTGCAATTGTCAAGAGCATATTTTATAAGATATTTCAGAAAATCTTCAGCCAGGTCCATATTGTCATCCAGATCGTAGAAAGCCATTTCAGGTTCGATCATCCAGAATTCGGCCAGATGTCGTGGAGTATTAGAATTTTCAGCTCTGAAGGTTGGACCAAAAGTATAAATTTCACCAAGGGCCAGAGCTCCCAGCTCACCCTCAAGCTGTCCTGATACTGTCAGGTTCGTCTCCTTCCCGAAGAAATCGTTCCTGTAATCAATAGATCCCTTCTCATTGAGAGGCAGGTTTTTGAGATCCATAGTGGTTACATGGAACATTTCACCTGCTCCTTCAGCATCACTTCCTGTAATTATAGGTGTATGGAGATAATAGAATCCGTTGTCGTTAAAGTACTTGTGTATCGCAAAGGCCATCGAATGCCTGATCCGGAAAACCGCTCCGAAAGTATTTGTCCTGAAGCGGAGATGGGCATGCTCTCTGAGAAATTCCATCGAATGCCCTTTCTTCTGAAGAGGATAGGTTTCTGCATCACTTTTGCCGTACAGTTCTATCTTTTCAGCATTTATCTCGACACTCTGTCCCTGTCCCTGCGATTCCACTAACTTTCCTGTAACGGCTATACATGCACCCGTTGAGATATCTTTTAAAAGATCCTCATCAAACACGGCAGTATCGGCAACTATCTGGATATTATTAATTGTTGAACCGTCATTAAGAGCTATGAAGGCAATGTTCCTGTTTCCCCTTTTTGTCCTTACCCATCCCTTTACAACAACATCGGTTCCCGTAACCGGATTGGCTAATAGCTCTTTAACCTTTTTCCTTTTCATCATAAAATTTAATTGTCACAAATTTCCCCCCGCAAAAGTAATAAAATGTTAACCTTGATACCACATCAAATAATGACAAATTAAGTAAATCATGATAATAATTCTTCATAAAAACAGTTATATCAACGTGGTCCATAAATTTTTATGGTCACGAACGATCATATGTATATACTTCAATCAAATCCCTTATTGCTTTGACAATTAGGAAAATCTGAATAACTTTGGATATATAACATTAAACAGAAAACCAATATGGAAGAAATCAAGAAACTTATAATCGTGCCATGGGATTTTACAAATGTTGCCGAATCAGCTTTGGCACATGCTGTTAAGATCGGTCGCATGGTTAATAATGATATTTGCCTTTTGCATATAGTTGATCCTGCTGTCAAGGTCAAGGCTGAGGGAGAAAAAAGGGCTCTTCTGAAACATATCGCCGGGGAGAATAGCAGTAAGTATAACATAAACATAATTGCAAATGTCATTAAGGGCAGTATTTTCACTTCCATAGCCGAATTTGCAAATTCCAGGGATAAAGAGGCAAACCTCGTGGTGATGGGAACCCATGGAATGAAGGGAATGCAAAAACTTACCGGAAGCTGGGCGCTTAAAGTAATTGTTAAATCCAAGATCCCTTTTATTGTTGTACAGGAGCCACCGGCCGACCAGAACAGATACCATAATATTGTTTTTCCTGTTGATTTCAGGGTTGAAAACAAGGAAAAAATGGGGATGGCTATTTTTATGGGAAAATACTTTGATTCAAAAGTACACATCCTAAAGACAGTTACCACCGATAAAGGCCTCACCGCAAAGGTAAACAGAAACCTGAATTTTGCGGTCAAATACCTTATCCAGAACAATGTGGAATATGAAATTCACGATGTCCCAAACGGGAAGCTTGCACAACAGACAATTAGTTTTGCTCAAAAGATAAATGCTGACCTGATCCTTATTGTGACAACCAAGAATATCACGTTTGCTGATTATGTGATTGGAGCTTCAGAGCAGTATATTATTGCAAACAGTTCCAAAATACCTGTATGTTGTGTAAATCCTAAAGCGTCATTTGCAAACACTTCCCAGTTTATGGGAGGATGGGGAGCATAGACTAAACCGAAGAATTGATTTATGTCAATTGTAGTTCAGCGTGTTACAAAGCTTTATGGTGAACAGAAGGCTCTTGATAATGTCTCTTTTGAAATAAAGACCGGCGAGATAGTCGGGTTCCTTGGCCCGAATGGCGCAGGCAAGTCGACAATGATGAAAATCATTACCGGCTTTATCCCCCCTTCATCGGGAAATGTACTCGTGAATGGCATTGAAACAAGTGACGGCTCACTCGAAATCAAGAAAAAGATCGGATATCTGCCTGAAAATAATCCTTTGTACCCCGAAATGTACATAAGGGAATATCTTCAGTTTGCAGCATCATTATACAAATCCGATATCACGCGTAAAAAACAGATTGATAATATTATTGAAGTTACCGGCCTTGCTCACGAACAGAAAAAAAAGATCGGCTCCCTCTCAAAAGGATACAGACAGAGGGTCGGTCTTGCGCAGGCTCTGATCCATAATCCTGACGTATTGATACTTGATGAGGCAACAACCGGACTTGATCCCAACCAGATAGTTGAGATAAGAAATCTTATCCGTGATGCCGGAAAGCAAAAAACCGTGATGCTTTCAACTCATATCATGCAGGAAGTTGAAGCAATATGTAACAGGGTCATTATAATCGATAAGGGTGTCATTGTTGCCGATGAGGAGAAAAGGGATATCTATTCAAAAATACATCAGTCTAAGCAGGTCATTCTTGTCGAATTCGCGAGTGACATTGATGAGGTATCGCTCAAGACAATACCCCTTGTTGATTCCGTTAAGAAATCAAAAGGCAACACCTGGCTGATCGAATCTTCAGAAGATCAGGATATCCGTCCTTCAATTTTCGCCTTTGCCGTCAGTAATAACCTCACTGTCCTGTCACTTCAAAAGAAGGAAAATAATCTTGAGGAAGTATTCAGGATTCTGACAAATGGTTAGCATTACAATTACTTCCGCATTTAAATATCGCCCCCCTGCCCCCCTGAAGGGGGGTTCAAAAAGTCCCCTTTAGGGGGTTTGGGGGTGAGACTCCGTGGTTAAAGGATTTCTTTGGATATTTTATAAATTCTTACTTTCTTTGCATGTCAAAATCTGGTGGAGAAATTTGAGCTGATTGCAACCACAGGAAAAAATGCTAAAATGCCAGTAATCCAGTTTTTCCAATCAACTATATTTCCCGGTTTTGAATAAGTACTTAAAGTGAGCTAGAATTTTGAGTACTTAAAGTTTTAAAAAAGAGATTTAACGATGTATAACTCTAAGTACTCTAAGTACTTTAGTCACTTTAAACTTAATTAAAATGGGCTATTTATTCACTTCCGAATCAGTTTCAGAAGGTCACCCCGATAAGGTTGCCGATCAGATTTCAGATGCCTTGCTTGACGAATTCCTCAAATGGGATCCGGAGTCAAAAGTGGCATGCGAGACTTTTGTGACCACAGGTCTTGTCCTTTGCGGCGGCGAAGTGCGCACCGATGGCTGGGTGGATGTTCAGGAGACAGCACGCCGGGTGATCAGGAAAATAGGCTATACAAAAGCCGAATACCGCTTCGACTGCGACTCTTGCGGTGTTATTTCAACAATCCATGAGCAATCGAGTGATATAAGCCAGGGTGTGGTTCGCGAAAAGCCTGAGGAACAGGGAGCAGGCGACCAGGGAATGATGTTCGGCTATGCATGCCGCGAAATGGATAACTTTATGCCTGTAAGCATCGAGCTTGCCCACATCCTTCTGCAGGAGCTTGCCGCAATAAGGCACGAAAAGAAACTGATGAAGTACCTCAGACCCGACAGCAAATCGCAGGTGACGATAGAATATGATGATAATAACAAGCCTGTGAGGATAGATACAATTGTCATCAGCACCCAGCATTACGAGTTTGTCCTTCCAAAGAATGGATCTCAAAAGGCTGAGAAAGCTGCCGAGAGAGAGATGCAGAAGAAAATTGCTGAGGATCTGAATAAATATCTTATTCCAAAAGTAAAGAAGACTCTTCCCGCAGAGATCAGAAGACTCTTCAAAAGCGACATGAAACTTCTTGTCAATCCGACAGGTAAATTCGTAATCGGAGGACCTCACGGAGATACAGGTCTGACGGGCAGAAAAATCATAGTTGACACTTATGGCGGTCATGGAGCGCATGGCGGCGGAGCATTTTCCGGCAAAGACTCATCAAAGGTTGACAGATCGGCTGCCTATGCAGCACGCCATATTGCCAAAAATCTTGTTGCTTCAGGAGTATGCGACCAGGCTCTGATACAGATAGCTTATGCGATCGGGGTGGCACAACCTGTGGGTTTATTCGTCAATACTTATGGCACTGCAAAAGCAAAAGACAAAAAAGGAAATATTCTTCGCGACAGTGAGATTGGTTCAAAGCTTGAAGGTCTCTTTGATCTGCGTCCATATTCCATAGTACAGAGGTTCGGACTGAAAAATCCTGTTTTCTCACCAACGACAACTTATGGTCATTTCGGACGCGACTATGAGATAAAGGAAGTAGAGGTCTATTACGAAGTACCCGGATCAAAGCCAAAAGCAGTAAACGGCAATGGTAAAAAAGTATATACCAAAAAGGTTGAATTCTTTGCCTGGGAAAAGCTGGATTATGTAGATAAGATCAAGAAGGCTTTTAAATTATAATAATGGTATGAGGTATGGGGTATGGGGTATGAGGTATGGGGTATGAGGTATGTGGTATGAGGTATGTGGTATGAGGTATGTGGTATGAGGAAGATTATAGTACGATTGGTTTTCCCCAAACCCCGTACCTCAGACCTCGGACCTTTTTTAATCCCCCTTCAGGGGGCGCAGTGGGGATTTTCAGAATGCTGCCTTCACAATCCTCGCCACATTATCCGATCTCCCGAGGGTATAGTAATGTATTCCCGGTACTCCCTCTTTGATAAGCTCCTTCGACTGCATTACCGCCCATTCGATGCCAACCTCCCGGGCATCTTTGTCGCTCTGGCATTTCTGAAGCGCAAGTACCAGATCATGAGGCATGTCTATGTGGAAAGTCTGAGGAAGCAAATTAATGTCGTTCAAAGCTGAGATCGGCTTTATGCCGGCAATGATCGGGACATCTATTCCGATGCACCTGCATTCGTCCCTGAATCTGAAGAACTTTCTGTTATCGAAGAACATCTGGGTTACAATATAGCTTGCCCCCGAATCGACTTTATGCTTAAGGTTCTCAAGGTCGACCTGTCTGTTTGGAGCTTCAAAATGCTTTTCAGGATATCCTGCAACACCAATGCAGAATGATGTCGGTGCGGTATCTTCAAGAGATTCTTCCAGATACCTTCCGTTATTCATGTTGACAATCTGCTTCACAAGTTCAAACGTGTGGGTGTGGCCATCTTTCTCCGGAATAAATGTACGGCTCCCCTTCTGTGGATCACCCCTCAGGGCAAGCACGTCATCGATACCCAGGAAATTCATCTCAATAAGCACATTTTCCGTTTCCTCTTTTGTGAAACCTCCACATAACAGATGCGGTACAACCGGAATATTGTATTTGTATTTTACGGCAGCGGCAAGGGCGATAGTCCCGGGTCTTTTTCTTACAACTCTCTTTTCAAGCAGTCCGTCAGGCCTTTCACGCAGTGTCGTTTCATTCCGGTGAGATGTAAAATTAATATAGGCCGGACTGAACTCGACAAGCCTGTCAATTGTAGAGTAGACTCTTTCGATGCTGTGCCCCTTGAGTGGGGGAAGTAATTCGAATGTAAACAAAGTGCCTTTCGCGTTCCTGATTTTATCAATAACACTCATATATATTGTTTCATAAATTCGGAGCAAGCCATCTGGCTGTCTCTTCAACACTCATTTTTTTCCGCGATGCATAATCCTTCAGCTGGTCCTCTCCTATTTTCCCGATATTGAAATAGACTGAACCAGGATGAGCGAAGATATAACCGCATACTGCTGCTGGAGGTGTCATTGCGAAATTCTCAGTCAGCCCTGCACCTGTCAGCCTTTCTGCATCAAGAAGGTCAAAGATAGTGCGTTTTTCGGTATGATCGGGACAGGCAGGGTATCCGGGAGCAGGCCTGATACCCCGGTATTTTATCTTCAGAAGATCGTCGATGCTCAGATCCTCATCGGCAGAATAACCCCAGTATTTCTTCCGGACCAGTTCGTGAAGATACTCGGCAGCTGCTTCGGCAATCCGGTCGCTGAGGATCCTGATCATGATAAGGGCATAATCATCGTCCCTGTAATTCTTAAGGGCCTCATTATCGAGTGTTGCAGTTACGGTAAACGCTCCTATATAGTCGGTAATCCCAGCTGATTCGGGGGAAATAAAATCAGAAAGTGACAGGTTGGGAACTCCTTTTTCCTTTTGTTCCTGGTTTCTCAGGAACCTTAAGATTGTTTTAGCTTCATTCTTATTCCTGCCGTAAAGGACTCTGACATCATCACCGGCCGAAACAGCCGGAAACAGTCCAAAAACTCCATTGGCTTTCAGAAGCTTTTTGTCAATAATCTCCTGAAAGTAGGTTTGTCCGTCATTAAAAAGCTTTTTAGCTTCCTCCCCCTTTACAGGATCCGTGAAGATTGCAGGGTATTTTCCTGACAACTTCCAGGCAAAGAAAAAGTATGTCCAGTCGATATATTTTGCAAGTATACTGAGATCAAATTCCTCAATTAAATGAAGTCCGGGCTTTAATGGCGGATGTATCCTTGCCGATTTCCAGTTGGTAAACAGCCGGTTCCTGCGTGCTTCATCAAGGGTGAGCAGTTTTTTATCCGACTTACGGGAATTGTGGTCATCAAGCATCTTTTTATACTTCTCCCTGATCATATTGATATAATCAGAATTGTTTTCCCGGAGAAGTGAAGAAAGTACTCCTGCCGCTTTTGAGGCATCCTTCACATGAACCACGGTTTTTGAATATGCAGGTGCAATTTTAACTGCCGCATGGATCTCGGAAGTCGTTGCCCCGCCAATAAGAAGGGGAATCTCAACTTTTCTCCTCTGCATCTCCGATGCCACATGAACCATCTCTTCAAGCGATGGGGTAATTAGTCCGCTAAGCCCTATAAAATCAGCTTTTTCTCTGATTGCTGTATCGATAATTTTATCAGCCGGTACCATAACACCAAGATCGATGACCTGGTAGTTATTGCACGACAGTACTACTCCCACAATATTCTTACCTATATCATGGACATCTCCTTTAACAGTTGCAAGCAGTATTTTCCCGGCGGTCTTCTTCTCCTCTCCTTCACTCTCTTTCTCAATATACGGAGCCAGAACTGCCACAGCCTTTTTCATCACCCTGGCACTCTTTACAACCTGGGGAAGGAACATCTTTCCTGATCCAAACAGATCGCCAACCTCATTCATACCTCCCATCAGGGGGCCTTCGATAACTTCAATCGAACGCCTGAATAACGGACGGGCTTCTTCAATATCGTTTTCAATAAATTCATCAAGTCCCCGTTTAAGGGAATGCCCTATGCGTTCAAGAACAGGAAGTGAGCGCCATTCATCTGCTTTCTCTTCCTTTTTGCCTTCATTCTTTAATCCTTCGGCAAATTTTACAAGTCTTTCAGTGGCATCCTTACGGCGGTTCAATACAACATCCTCAGTCAGATGAAGAAGATCAGGGGAAATTTCACTGTAAACCTGAAGCATGCCCGGATTGACAATACCCATATCGAGCCCTGCTTTTATTGCATGATATAGGAACACTGAATGCATTGCTTCCCGAACTTTGTCAATGCCCCGGAATGAGAATGACAGGTTGCTTATACCGCCGCTGATCTTTGCATGTGGCAGGTTTTGCTTAATCCATTCTGCAGCTTTTAAGAAATTGACCGCATAGTTGTTATGCTCCTCAATGCCGGTAGCAACAGCCAGTACATTAGGATCAAATATTATATCTTCAGGGGGGAAGCCTGCTTTTTCACAAAGGATACTATATGATCTTCCGGCTACCTCAATTCTTTTTTCCAGGGTATCTGCCTGCCCCTTTTCGTCAAAAAGCATTACAACAGCAGCTGCCCCGTATTTTCTGATTTTACGGGCATGGTCGAGGAACACCGCTTCTCCCTCCTTCAGGCTGATCGAATTGACAACCGATTTACCCTGAATGCACTTCAGTGCCGACTCAATAACACTCCATCTTGATGAGTCAATCATAAGAGGCAGTTTTGCAATATCCGGTTCCGACATAATAAGGTTAACGAATTTAACCATTGCCTTCTCAGAGTCAAGCATTGCCTCGTCCATGCATATGTCGATGATCTGAGCCCCACCCTCAACCTGGGTCCTTGCTATTGCGAGAGCCTCATCATATTTTTCCTCTTTTATAAGACGCGCAAATTTGATCGATCCTGAAACATTTGTACGTTCACCGATATTGACAAAATTTGTCTGGGGAGTTATTGTAAGCGCCTCAAGTCCGCTGAGTCGTGTATTCTTTTCTATTTCCGGCTTTGTCCGGGGCTTATTCTGTTTTGCCTTTTCTGCAATTTTACGTATATGCTCCGGTGTTGTGCCGCAACAGCCGCCAATTATATTCACCCACCCTTCTTTCATAAAATCTTCAGTAACTGAAGCCATAGATTCAGCAGACTGGTCATACTCTCCGAACTGGTTAGGCAGTCCGGCATTCGGATGGGCTGAAACATAAAATCCTGATTTTGCTGAGAGCTCCTGAATATAATGTCTCAGCTGTTCGGCCCCAAGGGCGCAATTCAATCCCACACTGAAAAGGGGAAAATGGGAAACAGATATCAGGAATGCTTCCAGGGTCTGACCTGTAAGCGTCCTGCCGCTGGCATCGGTGATAGTGCCTGATACCATTACGGGAAGGCGGACCGCTCTTTCCTCAAAAACAGTATCAATTGCAAAAAGTGCAGCTTTGCAGTTAAGAACATCAAAAACAGTTTCAACGAGGAGGATATCCGCACCACCGTCAATAAGTCCCCTGGTCTGTTCCGAATAAGCCTCAGCCAGCTGGTCAAATGTTACGAACCTGGCACCGGGGTCATTTACGTCGGACGACATCGAAGCAGTGCGGTTTGTCGGTCCAAGAGTGCCGACGATAAAGTGCCTTTCAGGTTTTGCTGAACTTTCAAATTGAGTGATTGCCTTCTCAACCAGTTTCGCAGACTGATAATTCATCTCATAAACCAGATCTTCCATTCCGTAATCAGCCATCGAGATCCTGTTTGAATTGAATGTATTTGTTGTTATCAGGTCCGCACCTGCCTCAAGATACTCTTTATGTATATTCAGTATTATCTCCGGTTTTGTTATGGAAAGAATGTCATTATTCCCTTTAAGGGGCTTTGGATGATCCCTGAATTGGTCACCGCGAAAATCAGCTTCCTGAAGCTTATGCTTCTGGATCATCGTCCCCATTGCACCATCGAGGATTATGATGCGGTGTTGGATAAGGTCGTTTAAAATACTAGTCATTTAAGATATACTTCTTAAAGTTATGAAAAGATACATTTTCTTCTTTATTATATGTACTCACCCCCTTGTTACCCCTCTCTACTTCGTAAATAGGGGGACTAATAATTATTTAGTGCGGCACACCCCCCTCTTTGCGCAAGCAGAGAGGGGGGTCTCGGGGGGTGAGTACATGAGGAAAGGGTCAAGCGATTCCTTTTCTTCCCGTATTCACTATAAAAACATCCATATCGCGCAATTGTTCCCTTAACACATATAGAGTCTCCAGGTTAACAACTCCAATAACATATTTGTACAATTTACTGCTAAAGTATTCCGATACATCCTTTAATCCAAACAATTTCCTGTCCTTTTCGTTCCTGTATCTCAGGTAAATCTCAAGCTTGTAGTTCCTTGTATAGTTGGAAACGGTTCCCTGCTGGTACTTCTTGTATTCATATTTATATCCATATGAATTTGCTGAGATGTCCGAAAGAACTGCACTACCT
>CAZCQC010000228.1:0-2989 GCA_964500155.1 uncultured Rikenellaceae bacterium
CTGATCTATAAAAAGCTGTTCCTGAGAAACTTTTATCTTTTACTTATAAGTCTCTTCTTTTACTTCAAAACAGGCGGACTATTTCTCCTTCTGCTGCTTTTCGTAACTTTTATCGATTTTTCATGTGGGCTGCTAATCTACCGTTCAAAAACAAAATTCTGGAGAAGAAGCATACTCCTGTTAAGCATAATCTCAAACATCGGGATACTGGCTTATTTTAAATACACAGGTTTCTTTGTTCAGGCAATAAATGATATCATTGGAACTGATATTGTTGTAAAAGACTTTCTGGGGGCAATTTCGAACAGCCTTCTCGGGACTGATTTTAACGTAAGCAGTATTATTCTTCCTGTGGGGATCTCCTTCTTTACTTTCCAGTCGTTGAGCTATACTATTGATATGTACAGGCGGAAGCTTGATCCTGTCAGAAATATTTTTGATTTTGGATTTTATGTCTCTTTTTTCCCCCAACTGGTTGCCGGACCAATTGTCCGGGCTTCAGAATTCATCCCCCAGCTTTACAAGGAATACAGCCTTTCCCAAAGGGAGTTCAGTCATGCCTTATTCCTGATAATAAAAGGACTAATAAAGAAGATAATAATATCAGACTTCATTGCCGTTAATTTCATCGACAGGATATTCGATCTGCCGACAGCATATTCGGGATTTGAAAACCTTATGGCTGTTTATGGTTACGGGCTGCAGATCTATTGTGACTTTTCAGGCTACACTGATATTGCGATAGGCCTTGCATTAATACTTGGCTTCAGGCTCCCCTTTAATTTCAACTCACCTTACAAAGCCTCAAGCGTTGCCGATTTCTGGAAAAGATGGCACATATCGCTTTCGAGATGGCTTAAAGATTATCTGTACATCCCGCTCGGGGGGAACAGAAGGGGTAGATTCCGTACAATAATCAACCTGATGATCACAATGCTTATCGGTGGCCTGTGGCATGGAGCGAATTTAAGATTTGTAATATGGGGAGGTCTGCACGGATTAGGTCTGGCAATAAATAAAATACGGACATTCATCTTTGGTGAAAAGACTCAGAAAAGAGGGTTTACAAGGGCAATCAGTGTTTTCTTTACATTTCAGTTTGTAAGTTTTTGCTGGATCTTTTTCCGGGCTCAGGATATGCATAGTGCCGGACTTATCCTGCGACAGATTTTCATGGATTTCTTACCGGGATCATTCACCACACTGTTTCAGGCTTACAGTGGTGTTTTTGCATTGATGGCTGCAGGGTATGTTATTCATTTCCTTCCGGAGAAGTTTAAGGAATCATACCGGGGCCTGTTTATCAAAATACCCCTCGCCGTACAGATTGTTATTGTTCTTCTGACCGGATTCCTTCTCTACCAGATGAGAACTACCGAAATCATGCCGTTCATATATTTCAGATTCTAGTAGAGACAGGCCTCAGACCTGTCTCTACTACATTCGATTAAAGATAAATATCCTTTATTCTTGATTCGCCCACAAATGGTGCAATTGCCCTCTTGTAAATCCCCTGCACATAAGCTATTGCCATCCCGTAGTTTGTAACCGGGATTCCGGCCTTTATTGCAGGCTGGAGCCTGTTGTGAAGCTGTTTGCGGGTTATCATGCATCCCCCGCATTGAATCAACAGGGAGTAGTCAGCGATGGGATGGGGGAGAGTATCAAGGCCGGCAACTACATCGTATTCAATTTTTTTGCCCGTAAAATTATTGATCCATCTCGGGATCTTTGTTCTGCCGATATCATCGCATGCAACATGATGTGAACAAGATTCTAAGAGGAGCACCCTGTTGCCGTCTTTGAGATCAGAAATCTTTGGAGTTCCTTTCAGATAATTGTCGAAATCGCCCTTAAATCTTGCAAGCATAATGCTGAAGCTCGTAAGAGGAATGTCAGCCGGTATCGAAGCATCGGCCTTGATGAAAACCTGTGAATCGGTAATAGCCAGTGCCGGTTTAATGGCTGAATTTTTAAGGAAAGCGTCAACTTCACGCTCCTTTAAAACTATTGCAACAGCATCATTGTCAAGGATATCCCTTATTGCCTGGACCTGCGGAAGGATAAGCCGTCCTGCCGGGGCCTCAACATCGATCGGTGTTATTAAAATAACAATATCACCTTGATTAATAAGGTCGCCAAGGAGAGTCTGAGTTTTGTACGAATATTCAGGGATAGTATCCTTTATCAACTTTATCAGATCCTCATAGTTTCGTTTATCAACTGCAGAAAACTCAAAGAGAATCAATCCTGTATTGAATTTAATCCTCTCTCTGAATTCAGCTGAGGGTTCAATCAGATCCGATTTGTTATGGATTATAATGAAAGGAAGATCCTGATCCTGAAATTTTTTAATAAGGTCATCTTCATAATCTCCCCACGAATTTTCAGTAACTACAAGCAGGGCAAGATCGATGATATCCAAAGTTCTCAAAGTACGATCAACCCTTTTTTCTCCAAGCTCTCCGGAATCGTCTATCCCGGCTGTATCGATGAGTATGACCGGCCCGAAGCCGGTTATTTCGAATGATTTTTTTACCGGATCGGTTGTAGTACCGGCCTGCTCTGATACTATTGCAATATCTTGTCCGGCGAGGCAGTTAATGAGACTGCTCTTGCCGTTGTTCCGGCGGCCATAGATGCCGATATGTGGTTTAGCGTCTCTTCCTTTTGACATTTTCAGAATGTATCCTGCAAATTTAGTAATTATTCGTCATGCTATTTCTGTTTGCAGATTTGAGATTTGGCTTAGCCGGGCCTGTCTTCGACCTGGTTTTGATTTATATCTGCAACTATCGGCGAATTCTGCTGGAAACTATTTGGTTTCTTTCTGATTTCGAAGAGCATTGCTGATTTAAAAAATTTTAAACCATGATAATAAGATTTATTTGCGGGAATGATAAAAGTTTAGGAACTTCGATAAGAGACTATCATACTTAACTAACTGTTGATTAAGAATATTTTTCATGTCGGAGCCTTTTAAAAAGGA
>CAZCQC010000229.1:0-4744 GCA_964500155.1 uncultured Rikenellaceae bacterium
GTTTAACAAATGATTAAGAACTTACACAACTTGTCCCGATCTATCGGGAGAGATCACCGAGTCTCCACAGAGTTCCACAGAGTACTTTTGATACAGCCTCTTTAGGGGCAATAAGAAAATGTAAAAAACGATTTTATTGAACGATTATGTGCGGAATAGTTGGAGTTTTTGATTTGAAGTCAAATCATATGGAGCTGAGGACAAAAGTCCTGAAAATGTCAAAAAAGGTAAGGCATCGCGGTCCCGACTGGTCGGGCATTTTCTATTGTGAAAAGGCGATTCTCGCACACGAAAGATTATCAATTGTTGATCCTCAGTCAGGCCGGCAACCGCTCTACAGCAGCGACAGAAATCTTATACTTGCGGTGAATGGGGAAATCTATAATCACAAGGAGATTAGGAAACACTATAAAGACACCTATGAATTCCAGACTCATTCTGACTGTGAGGTAATCCTGCCGTTATACCGTGATAAGGGTCCCGGGTTTCTTGAAGAATTGAATGGAATATTCGCATTTGCATTATATGACAAGGAAAAGGACTGCTATTTCATTGCGCGTGATCATATCGGCATTATTCCTCTCTATATGGGCTGGGACCAATATGGTAATTTCTTTGTTGCATCCGAGCTCAAAGCGCTTGAAGGTGTATGTAATAAAATTCAGGAATTTCTTCCGGGACATTACCTCTACAGCAAGGACGGTGTTTTGAAGAAATGGTATACCCGCGACTGGATGGATTACAGTGCAGTTGAGAATAATACTACTTCAATTGAAGATCTGAGGTCTGCGCTGGAAGCTTCTGTCCACAGGCAGCTGATGTCAGATGTACCTTACGGAGTTTTACTTTCAGGAGGGCTCGATTCATCTGTCGTTTCGGCAGTGGCAAAAAAGTTCGCACCAAAAAGAATTGAAACAGACGATATGTCCGAAGCATGGTGGCCTCAGTTACACTCATTTGCCGTCGGACTTACCGGATCACCCGACCTGGCAGCTGCACGAAAGGTAGCTGACCATATCGGGACGGTTCATCATGAAATTAACTTTACAGTTGAAGAGGGAATTGATGCTATCAGGGATGTAATATATCATATTGAAACATATGATGTTACAACCGTCAGAGCATCAACACCGATGTATCTGCTTGCAAGGGTTATTAAATCGATGGGAGTGAAGATGGTTCTTTCGGGGGAGGGTGCTGATGAGATCTTCGGAGGGTACCTGTATTTCCATAAAGCACCAAATCCCGGGGCATTGCATGAGGAGACTGTCAGGAAGCTCAGTAAATTACATCTGTATGATTGTCTTCGGGCAAATAAGTCTCTCTGTGCGTGGGGTGTCGAAGGACGGGTCCCGTTTCTTGATAAGGAGTTCATGGACGTAGCAATGCGTCTTAATCCCGCTGATAAGATGATCTCAAAGGACCGTATCGAAAAATGGGTTCTCAGGAAAGCCTTTGAGGACTACCTTCCTGCAAGTGTAGCCTGGAGACAAAAAGAGCAGTTTTCAGATGGGGTAGGGTACAACTGGATTGATTCACTAAAAGCTCTGACTTCAAAAGAGGTTTCCGATGAGCAGCTGGCAAATGCCAGGTTCCGTTTCCCGATCAATCCTCCTATGTCAAAAGAAGAATATTTCTACAGGTCAATTTTCTCAGAGCATTTCCCTTCCGATTCCGCAGCAGCATGTGTACCTTCTGTACCTTCAGTAGCCTGCAGCACTGCTGAAGCCCTTGCATGGGATGCATCATTCAGCAACCTGAATGATCCCTCCGGCAGGGCGGTAAAGAACATACACGTCGATTCCTATAAATAATCATAAAAAAATGGATTTTATTGTAGTAGAGACAGGTCTGAGACCTGTCTCTACTACATTTTTCGTAAAATTGTTTTAATTTTATAGCTATTGAAACCTGATAATTCTCATTTTAATGGAAATGGATGATTACGATGATCTGAAAATTATTCTCTGGCTGATACTATTTCTGGTTTTTGGAATAGTAATTATTACATGTAAGCCAGCACCCAGGGAATTTGTTATGACTGTCAACGGACCCGAATCGCCAGGGAAAATGGGCATAACCCTCGAACACGAACATATCCTTGTAGATTTCATAGGAGCTGACAGCACAGGATATTTCAGGTGGAACAGGGATTCAGTAATGAAAAAAGCACTGCCGGTTGTCCTTGAAGCAAAGGGAAGAGGTGTAAGGACAATTATCGAATGCACTCCATCATTTCTTGGCCGTGATCCCTTGTTACTGAAAGCAATATCTCACAAAAGTGGTGTGAATTTTTTAACAAATACTGGATATTACGGTGCAGTTAATAATAAGTATATTCCAAAGAGCTTCTACAGTCTGAGTGCGCAGGAACTTGCCGGGGTATGGATAGGGGAATTTGAAAATGGAATAGAAGATACCGGCATAAAACCTGGCTTCATCAAAATAGCTGTCAATCCTGATGACTCATTGTCTGAGGAGCATAAGAAGATAATTACAGCTGCTGGCATAACACATCTTAAAACCGGACTTGTGATTGCCTCACATACCGGTCCGGAAAATCCGGCTTTTGCACAAATCGGGATTCTGAAAAAAATGGGAGTTGATCCTTCCGCATTTATATGGGTTCATGCAAACCGGGGTTCTGCAGAGGGAAATGTAATTGCTGCAGGCGAAGGAGTCTGGATTTCTCTTGATAAGGTGGACTATAATCCTGGTTCTGAACCAGGATCGCCCAACAGCATTGAATGGTTTGCTAACAGAATTGTGGAAATAAAGGATCACGGGTTTCTGCATAAGGTCCTTATTTCTCATGACTCAGGCTGGTTTGATCCTGCTAAACCTGGTGGCGGAACAATAAACGGTTATACCGATATTTTTAATTATCTTATTCCGGCACTTAAAGCCAATGGATTTACGGAAAATGAAATTGATCAGTTACTTGTTAAAAATCCACAGGAGGCGTTCAAGATAAAGGTTAGGAAGCTATAATTTACATCCCCCTAACCCCCTTCAAAGGGGGACTTAAAACCAATAACTAGTCACCAATCACTAATCACAAATCACCATAATGAAACCTTATATTCCAGTCGCTCTTTGTACTTCCCTTGCAATTGTATCATGCGGTCAGAAAGAAAAAGACAAACCTTTCCCAAACATTGTTTACATTCTTGCAGATGACCTTGGGTATGGCGATCTGAGCTGTTATGGTCAGCAGAAATTTTCCACCCCGAATATTGACCGTCTGGCTCAACAGGGAATGTTATTCCGGCAACATTATACCGGGTGTACTGTCAGTGCTCCTTCGCGTTCATGCCTGATGACAGGGCTTCATACCGGGCATACGCCGATAAGGGGAAACAAAGGCTGGGATCCCGAAGGACAGTGGCCCTTGCCGGCAAAATCCCTGACAGTGGCTGAAATGCTGAAAGCAAAAGGCTATATTACAGGCGCTTATGGTAAATGGGGACTAGGTTTTATCGATACTGAAGGAGATCCAAATTCGCAGGGATTTGATGACTTCTTTGGCTACAATTGCCAAAGTCTGGCACATAATTATTATCCTGACCATTTGTGGCATAATCACGAAAAGATCCTGATCCATGAAAATGACAGCAGCAGGACCGGAGGTTATAGTGCTGACCTGATTCACAAAGAAGCCTTGAGATTCATTGAAAAGAATAAGGGAAATCCGTTCTTCCTCTTTTATCCTTCTACTATCCCGCATGCAGAACTATTTGCAAAAGAGGAATATATGAAGATGTTCAGGGGAAAATTTGAACCTGAAAAATCATTCAGGGGAACTGATGAAGGACCAGGTTTCAGGCTGGGACCTTACGGATCACAACCTGAAGCACATGCAGCTTTTGCAGCAATGGTAACTCAACTTGACGACTATGTGGGAGAGATAATTTCAAAACTGACAGAACTGGGGCTTGAAAAGAATACTATCATAATTTTTGCATCCGATAACGGGCCGCACCTCGAAGGAGGTGCCGATCCTGACTATTTCAACAGCAATGGTCCGCTGAAGGGATATAAACGTGATATGTATGAAGGCGGGATCAGGACGCCGATGATAGTTAAATGGCCCGGAAAAGTCAGGGCAGCCTCTGTTTCTGACCATATATCAGCTTTCTGGGATGTAATGCCGACCCTGGCCGAAATAGCCGGTTCAGAGGTTCCCGAGGGTATCGATGGGATTTCCTTTCTGTCAGAATTGCTGGGCAAAAAGCAGCAAAAGCATGAATATCTATATTGGGAATTCCATGAGCAGGGCGGTAAAACAGCTTTGAGAATGGGTAACTGGAAAGCAATCAGGCTGAATGTCGATAAGGTTTCACAAAGTGTAACTGAATTATATGATCTTTCGAATGACGAAGGGGAGACAACCGATCTTTCAGCAGTGAACCCTGAAATTGTAAAGAAGATGGAAGAACTTATGAAACAGGCACATACTTATTCAGAGGTGTTTCCATTTGCAAATGAGACAGACCAGTAAGAACTTCGTGTCTTAGCGTCTTTGTGGCCGTTTTTTTGCCACCAAGACGCAAAGGCACAAAGAAACTTCAAAAAAAAGGAGAATTATAATGAAAATTAAACTCTTTATAGGTTCGCTTGGATTCATATCCTCTGCACTGCCGCAACCTTTAAATGCTCAGTCGGTTGAAAAACCCAATATCATCATCATCTATGCCGATGATCTGGGTTATGGTGATGTCAGCTGTTATGGTGCAACACGGCT
>CAZCQC010000230.1:0-4623 GCA_964500155.1 uncultured Rikenellaceae bacterium
CCACAACAGAAATCCGTTCTCCTGATGATCGTAGTTTTACCAAAGGGTCCCGTTTGAATATTTTAGGGTAGGCCAGTATTATTACAGCTATAATCAGAACAGCATTTAGCGCATAACTAGGTCTCAGTCTTCTTTTATTAGATTTTACAATAACCTTTTTGTCCTCCGATTCTTGAACTGATTCAGTTTTCTTAATTCCTTGAGGTGTGAAATCAAATATCCATGACAGAATAATTGCGACCGGTAATCCTGCAATAAGCAATAATATTACCAATGTTGGAATCCAAGGCGGAAGATGTAAGGGTGAAACAAGATTGTTAGTTACTTCAATGATGATATACCCTGTAGCGGTATAAGCAGTTACAACACTGAAGACCCTCCGCCTTTTCAACTCTTGCCAAAACTTTGACAGGTTTGATATTTTCATACTCTTCAGAAAAAAATAATCAAATTACTAAAATCTCAAAACAATGCCAATATGACTTTGAGTGAACTGAGAACCACTTCCAAATAAAGTATGATAATCTGCCCCCAGTTCAAAGTTAATCAGATTATTAAATGCGTAATTAATGCCTAACCCTAAATTAGCTCCAAGTTCGATATTCCCATTACCCGGAATATAGAGTCCTGGACCACAACCAAAATAAACAGACCATGGGAAAATTAGAGGTTTATAATATCTTAGATTGGCAGATATATTTATCCAGTAATTATCATCAGAACTTGTTGTTTTAGCTTTGAAACCATTGTATCCAAGCAAAACAACTAATGATAGTTGATTTGAAAAATGATAATCAACGTCTAACATAAGGTTAAATCCAGTTCTATAGACGTTGGTTAAATTGCCGGTTGGAAGTGAAACACCACCATGCATACTTAAAGACATTTTCCTTGGTTCAACTGGTTTTATTATTGTGTCAGTAACTAGTGGTGAGGTTTCATTAGGATCTAGACGGCCATTTTTATTTGTATCTTCCATTCCATCAGAGATACCATCCCCGTCCGTATCCGGATCAGTCGGATTTGTGGCGGTTAATGGATCCATATCGGCCACAAATTCGGATGGATTATTGTTTATAATACCGTGTGGTCTTATCAGGCTACACTCGAGGCCGTCTGACAGCCCGTCCCCATCAGTGTCAAACAAACGGGGGTTGGTACCCGATTTGAAATCGATACTCTCGGGTGATGAGCCACCTACAGGAGTTAAATCAGGCACTCCATCACAATTAATATCTTCTTCACCATCCAATAAACCATCATTATCTGAATCATCATTATAAGGATCAGTACCAGTGGCAATTTCGATTTCATCCGAGATACAATCACCATCTGTGTCCAGGGCTCCCTGCATAACTATTGTTCCGCGGTCTCCAAGGATACTCACATTCCAATACATTGCGTCGATACCAGTATTAACATCGAAATCGGATATACTTCTAGCATCACCACTGTAATTAGTAATACTGATATCCCAGGGTTCGCATACACCATCACCTGAACCCGGTGAGGTGTCACACTGTGAATTGTCATTACAATTCACAATATCTGTTCGCCCAGAGACACAGTTGCCAGTCTTCTGATACCATTGAGTCAAACCTGATTGTGCGATGACCAGTCCGATGAATTTCCCGTCTGCACCGTTTCCATCTTTCGGAATCACCAAAGAGCCCTGTAAAGGTTGACCTTTATTGTTCCCATAGTCAATCCATGATGCAATCTGCCATTTCACACTGGTAGCATCTTCCGACAATATCCGGGCAAACATACCCCGTTGCATTTGTCCTGTTACATTGCTTATTCCCGGAGAATATGGATTTTGTCTTTTGTAATCAAAGCTGCCGGTACCAGTAAAAGGAATCCATTCAATATAACCGGGACAGCCCTCCCGGGCAGATATTTTACGTATGCATAAATTATAAAGCATAGGAGGGCCAGATAATCGGATCAGGGAGGCTGCACTGCCACAGGAAATCATGCGTACGTGTCGATTTCGCGGACCAGTTAAAGGTGCAAGGTTGCCATCATGAACTAACCAGGCATATGCTCTGGAACCGGTTGGTTGAGTAGTCTGGAATCCATTGAAAAAATTGAAAACATATGGATCATTGGTAACAGCTTCTCTGGTTTCGTACCAGAATACACTGGCATCTAAATCGATAAAAGGTCCTCTATTTGTCAATCCCCCCGCAGGAGGTACTCCTCCAATATTATCAAGTTCCTTATAGAAAATATGCCCAAGTTCACCTTGCGTGCAATTAAATCCAACAAGACAGTTCCCTGCGATGTCCAAACAAGGTAATCGCCAACTGTTTCCACCCAAAAGATTTGAGCTGTTGCTGTAATTTACCAGATCAATTGCCTCAGAGTAAGTTATTCTCCCTGAATATCCAGCTTGTCTAAGCCAGGTTAGATTACGGTCAACATCATAGATAATTAATGGAGTGTATTCTTCAAGTGAATGCCCGTAACGTTTTGCTCCATTAGAGATGATCTGTGCAGCATCTGCACCATCAATCGTAAGCTCAAGGTCACCGTATGTAGGATCATAACTAACCTCTGCCTCAATTGAACCACCCAGTGAATTGAACCTGTAATAATCAACATCAGAGCTATTACCTATACTCAGACCACTGTTGTCGCATACTAAAGAAGATGGCCAGACTGTTGCACCAGCTTCGGTATTATTGCCTCCGTTGGCTTCAAATACATCATCTCCAACCCCAATTTGCAGTCTGTATTGAACAGGCAGACGTTGAACAAACTGCTGGATGTATATTAAATATTCATCGCCCGGGTTTACATCGTCATCAATTATTTGCCATCCGGAGCTGATTGCATTTAGGGGGAGAACAGCACTATTTTTCCGAACCTCGACAGATAGCAATCCCCTTAATCCCTGATTTTCTAAAGGAAAGTCGTGCGTAACTGTTAAACTTAAAATTTTTCCTGAAGTTGGTGGAGCAATATATTTAATAAAATCCTCGTCAAAAGGATCATGAAGTGTTAAAGTAAGTTGTTGAGCTGAAATTGTTGAAGCTGTTGTCATATCGTTGTTGGGTTCGAGAAAATCTGCTGTTGTTGCCTCTGTCAGGGTCTTTCTCAGTTGTTCCAGACCGGCCGGATACACGAATCGCATATTATTTCTGGCCATCCACAATTCTTCAGGTTGAATCATCAAATCATTAATACAGTCCGGACCACAGAGTTCTGGAGGGTGCACCAAACGAAAAAGATGAGCAATCTCATGCGACGCATTATTGGCAAGTGCCTGTGCCAGGTTTTCTACATTTATACTTGGCAATCCCATGGAGCCATAAGAATCACCATATATTAAAGGAGGAAAGGATGGATTCGGACCACTATTCGGTATCGAAAAACTTCCTGCAAAAGTCCGTGCAAATAAGGGATGATATATGGGAACTCCAAATCGATCTTGCTCGTTAATATTCAAGCATGGTCCTGCCTTTCCATATGTGCGATAACATTGAAATCCATTCGGTTCATGGCAAGGTTGATCACGTAGGATAGGAGTAGCCCAGTCAGGATTGTTTCCATCGGCTGGGTCCGGGTCATAGTAATAAACATATGTCATATCATCTATCCCCCATGTATACCAGAATGAAAGTCCTTCCGTACTGGTTACAAAATGAACATTACTGAATTCTGCGTAATCCTCTTTTATAAGTTCAATAATTCGTTCTTTCAGGGCTGCTAACTTATTAACAGGTAAGCCAAGTATTGAACCTGTAAATGGATTCAATCCTGGTGTTTGATGTTGCCATGTAATACTGGGGAAATTTGGATCTCCGTCAAAATCAAGTAAGATATAAATCTGAGCTTTTTCACCTGGTCTCAAGTCACTGGCTATAGTAATTCCTGGAAAAGCAGAAAAGATTAGAGCTAAGCCTAGCATTTGTGATAAAAACAGATTGGATCTCATGAATCTTTGATTTTTTCTCTCATTTAGTCAAAGATACGACAGGAAAAAGATCATGTCAATTATTATTTTCTTTAGAAGGGTTTGTATTGGAACCGCATGCACCACAGGTCATGGTTTATACTAACATTGGTTGAGATTTCTGCCCTCTTACCATTTAAAGTGATTCCAAGTCTTCCCGAGTTCTCGGAAGAACCGGCGACCTACGGATTAATCCCGCTTTTTTTGCAAAAAAGCGGGATTGCTCTAACTAATTATTTCTTTCCTTTTACAAGTATTTTCATAAAAAATTGATCCATGTAATATCCATTTGATTGGTTTTCTATTAGTCTGTTTAGTAATTCTTTGCTCTTTCGGTTCTTTAGATACTTTTCAATTTTTACCGCTTCTGACCTTTTTTCCGAAATCGGATGTTTAGAGATCATATTCCATGGTCTAAATTTACTTGTGAATGTTCTCTTTGGACTATTATTATGTTCAAACAATCGTCGTTCAGGGTCATCAGTATGACCGATATAATAAATCCCAGCACTCTTAGAATAAAGGATGTAAACGTAAAACATTGCAGCGAAAAAAAGGAGATAACGTATTTTATCTCCTGATTAAGCTCCCCAGGTAAGACTCGAACTTACGACCCACGGATTAACAGTCCGTTGCTCTAACCAACTGAGCTACTGAGGAAT